>JBKJLJ010000042.1:0-11618 GCA_046597015.1 Bryobacteraceae bacterium | reverse complement strand
GAAATGGGTTGGGCCTTTGGCGCTTACGTGTGACATTGCAACGCCGCCGAGTATCCAAGGAGCTGCAGCACCGGCCGCCGCACGGATGCAAAGCGCTTTCCTGCGACACGCTCGCAATTTGGGGCTCGGTTTGGGCCCGACGAACCGGCAGGCTCGCTGCGATCAACATCGGCGATCCGCTTCGGGAACGAGAGTCTGCATGTCCAACTAAATCGTGGCCGCGGTTGGCGATGTCCGGCCTTCAATCGTCGCGAGAATCGGGGTGCAGACATAAGTCAGAGCCCTCGTGCGGGCAAGGGCTCTGACTTCCCGATTACTTCTTCTTGAGGCGGGCGCAGACAGCGGCGGTCGCTTCGTTATGAGCGGCGGGTTTGGGATCAGCGACGATTTCGATAATCTTCCCCTCCTTGTCAATTACGAAGGTGGTACGGCTGGCGATGCCACGATCTTCCATTAATACGCCGTAGGCTTTAGCCGTGGCGCGGTTGGGGAAATCGCTCAACAGGGGGAACGCCAAGGTGAGGTCATCCGAGAATCGCTTCAAGGATGGGGCGGCGTCTACGCTAATACCGAACAACTGAGTCTCTGACTCGTTGATTGTTTGGATTCCAGCCTGGAATCCTTTCATTTCCGCCGTTCAACCACCGGTAAACGCGAGCGGGAAGAAAGCAAGCACAACATTTTGCTTACCTTTGAAATCCGCGAGCGAGAACGATTTGCCAGGAACGGAGGAGGGCAGTTTTTCAAAGCCGGGAGCCATGTCGCCGACTTTGAGATGGGTCTTTCCACCCTGTGCCAACAGCACAGAGGCGGCGACCAGACTCAAAAATAGAGTTTTCATATTGGACCTCTCCGCCCTCTATTGTACTCAGGCTAAGGGGTCCAAGGGAGGGGGATATTTACGATCTCGTTTCCGCCGCCTTTGGACTCCACCCTGCGGCGGATGGTTTTGCCCTCGCCCAGGTAGACAACCCATTCATAGGTTCGGTCCTTCTTCGATTCGATTTCAAGGCGGAGGAAATCGGCAGATGGGCCGCCGTGGACTTGGGTGATGTCTTCCTGGTCGGGCTCCCAGATGAAGAACTCGGCCCCGAGCTTAGGGGTATAGTGGAGGGCGATCGTTGCTCCTTCGGCCAGTGGAAGGATGGACCCGTTGCGGAGGAACAGAAGGGGGACCTTTTCGTCGCCGGTGACCTGAATCGTCTGGCGGCCTTTATGCGTAACGCCGGAGCGCAGATCGGTCCAATTGCCGCGCGGCAGATAAACCGAGCGCTGGCTTCCCTTGCACAGAGGAGCGACGAGGAGTTCGTCGCCGAGAAGATATTCATCGGCTCGCTGGCGGGCTTCGACTTCGGTGGGGTATTGAAACGGAAGCGGATGGAGCATCGGGTAGCCGCGGTCCTTCACTTCCTGGAGGTAGGTGAGGAGGAAGGGACGGAGGCGTTCCCGCCACGCGGGGTTGGCCATCGGTTGGTCCCGGTAGACAAGGGGGATGGCGGCGGCGAACGCTTCGGAATCGGGGTAATGGTCGAGGTTGACGGCGGGGGCCAAGGTGCCGGACATGGAAGCATGGACGAGCGAATGGACGAGGGCACAGGCGTTCGGTTGCTTATCCATTTTGCGGGCGTACCGGGGCACGCTGCGCGCCGGGAGGAGATCGATGTCGGAGGGCGCATACTCGATCGCGCCGAGGACTTTGAACCGTTCCTCGTAGATTTCTTTGGGTGAGGGGCCGTAGTGGAAGAGGTATTCGAGGCGATCGGCGCCGGCGATGAGGACTCGGGCGTGGTCCTTGGTTGAATGGGCGAGGTCGAAGCGATACCGGCCGTAGTTTTTGTGGTCGATGGCGTAGCCGGCGGTGGAGAGCAGGAAGGGAGATTGCGTGGCGATTTCAAGGCCCCGAGAGGCGAGGCGGGCGTCGGCTCGAGCCCCGAGGCCGAAGAACTCTTCGTCGACGGGCGAAACGCGGTCGATGATGATTTCGCTGTCGACGCGGCGCACGGGAGCGGCTTCGGCGAGGAGCACTTTGCCGGTTGAGGCGGCGAGGACGGTGACCTGGCCCGCGGCCGTGATCCGGACGATGAGGTGCTCGGATTTCAGCTCCTCGGCTTTCGCCGGACCGGGGGATGCGCCCCAGGTCCGGGAGAGCTTAAACGTCGAGGGCGTGAGGAACTCAAAGCCGATCTGGCCGTCGGCAAGAGGGAGCGAGAGAAAAAGCGCGAGCCACATCAGATCAACAGCATCTTTTCTTGTTTTTCGCCGGTGACGCGGGCGTCGGTTTCGCCGACGAACATGTCAATTTCCGACCGAATCCCGAATTCAGGCAGGTAAACGCCCGGTTCAATCGAGAAGCAGGTCCAGGGGATGACGCGACGTTCGTCGTGGGTTTCGAGATTGTCCATGTTGGCTCCGGAGCCGTGGACCTCTACGCCGATGGAGTGGCCGGTCCGGTGCACGAAGTATTCGGCAAAGCCGTGCGCAGTGATATGGCCGCGGCAGGCGTCGTCGACCTCAAAGCCCTGAAGCGGTAGGCCGTTCGAAATGGAAGATTGGACTTTGGCAATGGCCGCATCCCGGGCGCCGGTGACGACGTTGAATACGTTCTGGACAGCGGAGGGAATTTCGTGGCCGGTGTAGCCGGTCCAGGTGATGTCGTAATAAACCGAATGGGGCTTGGTGAGCTTGGCCCACATGTCGATCAGGACGACGTCGTTTTGCTGGATAAGGGAGCTGTTCTCCGGCTGAGGCTCGTAGTGCGGGTTGGAGCAGTTGGCGTTAACGGCGACGATCGGGCCGTGGTCGGTGAACAGTCCGGCGCGTTCGAAGGCTTGGCGCACAAACGTGGCGATGATCCATTCGTTGACGAGTTCGCGGCCGCGGAGGCGGTCCCCGATCTCTTCGAAGGCCGACCGGCGGATTTCGTCGACGAGTTTGCCCGCGGCGAGATGGGATTCGAGTTGCGTCTGATTCCAGCGGGCTTCGAAGTATTGGACCAGGTTCGCGGAGGAGGCGACTTCGACGCCACGGGCGCGAACGAGTTCAACGGTGCCGGCGTCGACCATGGCGACATAAGGGATGGCGCAATCCGGCGAGTACTGCATCGCTACGCGCTTGCAACCGTGCAACAGCGTGGCCAGGCCGTCGACCTGGGTACCCCAACTGGAGTAGAGGTGCTTTGTGCCGGGAAGGGAATCGACCATCCCCGACTCGACTCGATGGGCGAGTTTGCTGGGCTCGCCTTCGGCCGGGATGAGGTAGTACCAACGGCGGGAGGGCGTCCTAGGGGCGGTGAAATCGAGAATGCTGTAGGCGAGGGGGTCGCGGAAGTGGTGGTCGAAGAAAAGCCAGCCGTCGAGATTTTCCTCACGGAGAGCGGTTTGGATTGCAGCGAGATTTTTCATTTATTTGATTCCACCCATCATGGTGCGAAGAGGTTTTATGAAAAGAGCAAGGACGATTCCAGCACCGATCGCAAACGTTCCGACGGCCCCGAAGAGCGTATCGAGGGGCATCGTCTCATACAACCCGGCGAGGCGGCCGCCGATGTAATTTCCTACGCTGGTGGCAAGGAACCAGACGCCCATGATCAAGCCGACCACCTGCGCCGGAGCCAGTTTAGTCATCGCGGAAAGGCCGACTGGGCTGAGGCAAAGCTCGCCGATCGTGTGGAGGAAATAGGTGAGGACGAGCCAGAGAGGGGTAACCTTGACGCCGTTTTTGGCGAGAACGGCTCCGCCGACGAGGGTCAGGAACCCAGCGCCAACGAAGACCAGACCAAGCACGAACTTGGCGGGGACCGAGGGCTCCTTAGGCCCGAGCTTAAGCCAGAGCCAGCCGAACATGGGGGCCATGGCGATGAGGAAAATTGAGTTCAGCGACTGGAACCAGGAAGAAGGAAAATCGAAGCCGAAGAGCGTGTTCTGGGTTTTGTCATCGGCGAAGAGATTCAGGGTGGAGCCGGCTTGTTCGAACGACGACCAGAACAGGGCGGCGACCAGGAACAGGGCAAAGATGACGAGGATTCGCTTGCGTTCAACCGCGGACCAGGGGCCGAAGTAGACCGCCGCGAAGACGGCACCGGTGATCAGGAGGAGGAGGACGCCGAGGGCGTCGGCGAGCTGAGTGATAGAAAGCACGCCGGAATAAAGCAGTACGGGCAGCAGAATCAGAACGGCGAGGCCGACCCAGAGGTAGCGCTTGTGGGCTTGGGCTTCGGCGTGCGAACTCCAGGGTGCGGGATGAAGACCGGCGTCGCCCAGGTGTTTCGAGTCGGCAAGATATTGCACGACGCCCAGCGACATCCCGATGCCGACGGCCGCGAAGGCGAGACGCCACTCCACAAACTGGCCGATGTACCCGACGATGAGCGGCGAGATGCCGGCGCCGATGTTGATGCCCATGTAGTAAATGGAGAAGCCAGCGTCGCGGCGGGGATCGCCGGTGGCATAGAGGCCGCCCACCAGGGTCGAAACGTTGGGCTTCAGAAGGCCGGTTCCGAGGCTGATGATTCCGAGCCCAACATAAAACATTTCGACCGACGGCGCGGCGAGGCAGAAGTTGCCAACGGCGATAGCGATGCCACCATAGAGGACGGCTTTGCGTTGGCCGAGGAAGCGGTCAGCGAGCCAGCCGCCAGGGATGCTCATCAGGTAGACGAGGGAGACGACCATGCCATAGACGGCCGCCCCTTTCCCTTTGTCGAAGGCGAGTCCCGTGGGGGACACCATGTAAAGCAAGAGCAGGGCCCGCATGCCGTAGTAGCTAAAGCGTTCCCACATTTCGGTGAAGAAAAGTGTCGCTAAGCCGCGGGGGTGGCCGAAGAAACTCGTATCTAGGTTAAGCGTCGCCATTCAATCTCCGTTCGCAATTGCACCATACCGGCCGTATCTTTGGGGTCGATGACGGCGAACGTCAAGGCGTCGTCGATCCAGTCCTGGCTGGCCCCATCCCAGTGCTGTGTAGCAACAGTCAGTGTATATTCTTGCCGGCTCAGCAAGCAATCGAAGCGGAAATCGAGTTCGATGGTTTCGCCGGCTTTGACGAGGCCGAGGGGACGCTGTTCGACGCGGGTATTGGTGCCGTAGACGTCGAGTCCCATGCGGTTGCGGATCAGCATGCCGAAGATCGGATCCTGGCAATCGTGCCCGAAGGTGGCGGTAATGCGGATGGTGGCGGGTTGGCCGGAATGCAGGGCGGTCGCTTTTTCGCCCAGGTGGTTGAAGAGTTCGACCGAGGAGATCTTGCTGAATTCGTCGCCGTGGCGGTAGCTGCCAAGAGGTGTGGCGGCGTCGCGGAGTTGCAGTTCGTGGACGAGGCCAACATAGCGGTTGACCACATCGTTGGGGGTGCCGATGGCGACCACTTCACCGTGGAGCATGAGTGCCGCGCGGGACGCCAGGCGCTTAACCATCCCGAGATCGTGAGAGACAAAGAGGATGGTGATGCCGCGCTCTTTGAGCTCTTCGAGTTTGTGGATACACCGGTTCGCAAAGATGGCATCGCCGACCGCCAGGGCTTCGTCGACGATGAGGATTTCGGGGTCAACGTGGATGGCGGTGGCGAAGGCGAGGCGGACGTACATGCCGCTGGAATACTCCTTGACGGGGCGGTCCATGAAGTCGCCGATTTCTGCAAAGGCTGCAATGGCCGGGAAGGCGCCTTCGATTTCAGCCCGGGAAAGGCCCATAATTTCGCCGTTCAGGATGACGTTTTCCCGGCCGCTGAATTCAGGGTTGAAGCCGGCGCCGAGTTCGAGGAGAGCGGCGACCCGGCCGGAGGTAACGACGCGTCCGCGAGAGGGTTGCATGATGCCGGCGACGATTTGCAGAAGCGTGCTTTTGCCGGAACCGTTGGGGCCGACCAGGGCGAAGACCTCGCCGGGCTCAACGGTAATCGTGACATCGCGGAGGGCCCAGAAGTCTTTCGGGCGCGTTTCGCCGAGAAAGGGGATGGCGGCCAGGAGCCGGTCTGCCGGGGTGGCGAAGAGAGGGTAGATCTTCGAGACGTGTTGGATAGATACCAACCTTTGATTATCAGCGATATCCTGCTGTGAATGGGCTATGTAGCGGTGATTCCCCGGCGAGCGGCGCTTGCCTTGACGCAAGCGATGGACTGGTTGAACGAGCGAGAAGTCGTTTTCCAGTTGACGGGCGATGCGGCGGCGCGGTTTTACGGGGCGAAGTTCGCGATCCGAGAGTTGGAATTGACGGTGGCCGGGAGCTCGATCGAGCGGTGGGGGGCAGGGGTGGAGTGGCAGCGGGACCAAGTCTGGGAACGGATGACGATGCGCCTTCCGGGAGTGAAACTGGTGAGCAGTGCGGCGAGGTGTTTTGAAGTTCGGCGGGGCCGGTGGGTATCGGTGCGGGCGAACCTCGTCCAGAGCACTTGGTTTGAGTGGCGGGGAATCGCATTGCCGGTGGAACCGCGGGGACCGTTGATGAGGCGATACGAGCGTTTGGGAGAGGACGAGCCGGTTAGGCAGATCCTAACCGGCAGTCACATGAGTTAGGCCTAGTCGTCGGTGGGTTTGGCGAAGGTGAGTCGTAGGCCAGTGGTGAACAGGAGGTCGTTGGTTTTGTTACCAGGGACCGGATTGCTCAGGTAGCGATTGCTGAAGCCGACGTTCCAGCCGAGCCACTTGTTGATGTTGGTGACGAGGCCCGCGTCGAAATTCAGGCGGTAATTGCCCGAATTGGAAAGGTTCGGGTAGAAAACCATCCGTTCGGTGAGCAACATGTTCGAACTGATCTTGTGGCTCAGTTCATTGCCAAGAATGAGTTCAGTGGAGGTACGGCGCAGACCGGTCGAGAAGAATTCCTTATTGAGGTTGGCGCCGGTGAAAAGGTCGAACGCGGTCCGTTTGTTTTGGATGGCGTGGTACCCGCCACCACCACCGAGGACGAAACGAAGGTCGAGTTGCTGGAACTTGTCGAATTCGAGATCGGAGAGGGCGAAGACGAAGGCTTTTTCGCTGACGTTGAGGCTATATCGTCCCCCGCCGCGGACGGCGTTGGCTGTGGTGGATTTTACGTTTTTGATGCGGGCGTTGGTGTTAATGCTGAGGAAGTAAAGAGAGATTTTGTCCCGGGTGGTGGCGCGGGTAGCGTTGGCACCCAGGTTGAAGGTGTTGGTTTCGGCGTTGCCGCGCGTGGCGGAGTAGCCGGCATCGAAGAAGCCGGTCCAGAGGTCGGTGAGGCGCGGGTTCGAGTAGCGATCTAAGCGGGCGAGGTAACGGGTCTGTTCATCCTGCGAACGAATGGTGGCGATTTTTTCTTTGGTGGTTTCCACTTTGCCGGCATCCTTGGTGGTGACGGTGTACAGATCGGCGTCGGCTTTCAGCGAGCCGACGATGGTTTGTCCGTCCTTCAGCATGAGGCTAAGGGGCTGGCCGGAATCGACGCTGGCGATGGAGGCGAAGGGAATTTTCACGACTCCGGCCAGGTCGGATTTCAGCGTTAGCGCGTCGGCTTCGACTTTGACGACGGCACCGGTGAGGCGGTCGCCGTTTTTCATGGTGACTGAGTCGGCGAAGGCGACAGAGTAGGTGAATAAAAGGGAACAGTGGATCAATCGTTGTAGCAAAAGTTTACTCCTCAATGGGTGGTTTTCGGAAGAACTGGGGTGGGCGGGTTTGGGGGCAACATTGCCGCCTGCGCGAATCGACCGGAGACGCCGATTCCTGAGAAGGAGGCTCACCCAACCATTCCGGCTTGCGCCGGGCTCAGCGAGTCGCAGGCCCGCCCATGTGACCATTCGATTATCCCCTACCTCAATTCGACGTACAAAGTCTGCCCGCTTGGATCCTGTACGGGGCCGTCGTGTTTCCGGTGCCGGAAAAATATTTGGCGAGTCCCCAGCGTGACATAATCTCGATATGAATTCTGAATCCAGGCGCAATTTTGTGAAAGCCGCGGCCGCTTTCTCGATCGTCAGCCCGCAGGCCGTCCGCGGCTCGCAGGCAAATTCGGCGATGACTCTAGGCTTGATTGGATGCGGCAACCGCGGCATGCACGTAAGCGGGATCTTCGCCAAGAACGAGAACGCTCGGGTCGCTGCGTTCAACGACATCTACGAAGACCGGTTTCAGGCGGCGGCACAGAAGTACACGGGGGCGAAGCGCTTCAACTCCTACGACGAGATGCTTGCCGATAAGAGCATCGACGCGGTGCTGATCGCCACGCCGGCGTTTCTGCATCCGGAGCATTTTGAAAGGGCCGTAAAGGCCAAGAAACACATTTTCTGCGAGAAGCCGGCCGGCGTCGACGCGCCCGGCGTATTGCGGTTTCTGCGGGCAGCCCGCAGCGCGGACCCGACCAAGCGGATCTCCATGGATTATCAACAGCGTTATGGCACCGAGTACCGGAAAGCCTACTCCGTCGTTAAGTCCGGGGAACTTGGCCGAATTAGCCAGGTGCGGGCGGCGTGGATGGGTGGCGGCCCGCCGATCAAGAAGGGCCACGATCCGAAGGAAGAGCGGATCCGGAATTGGTTCTTCTATCGCGAGCTTTCCGGCGACATGTTGATTGAACAGGACTGCCACAACATCGACGTCGTGAACTGGTTCATGGGCACCCATCCGGTGCGCGTTTCCGGCTTCGGCAGTCGTATGGAGAGGACGCAGATTGGGGACATCTACGACAGCTTGTCCTTGACGTATCAGTACGAAAACGGCACCATCTTCAGCTTTGCGGCGAACCAGTTTGGGAACCCGGGTTGGCAGGATATCTCGGAGACGTTTGTCTGTGAGAAGGGCGTCGTCAACGTGGGCCGAAAAGGTTACAAGATCTACCGGCCGGGTAAGCCGGTCGAAGAAGTGGAAACCAAATACGACATCACGGCTGACGGTGTGAACCAGTTCGTGGCCGGGGTGCGCGCGGGTGTCATGGAGAATATGGCGCTGACCGGGGGCGAAAGCACTCTGACGGCGGTGATGGGTTTGATGGCTTGCACGTCTGGCCAGCCGATGACGTGGGAAAAAGTTAACCAGGCCTAAAGAAGCCTTATTAGGTAGTAGAGCAGGGGCGCGGAGAGGAGCACCGAATCGGCTCGGTCGAGAACCCCTCCGTGCCCCTGAATCATTTGCCCCCAGTCTTTGATCCCGCGTCGGCGTTTCATAGCGGAAAGGATGAGGCCGCCGGCCGTTCCGGCGAGGGAGATCGCAAAGGCGAAGAGGGCGGCTAAGGGGCGGGGGAACGGCGTAAGCCAGTAGACAAGCGCGCCGAGCGCGGACGAAAGGAGGAGGCCGCCGAGGAGCCCCTCGACGGTTTTGTTCGGAGAAATGGCCGGGGCTAAACGATGGCGGCCGAATGCCTTGCCGCAGAGGAATTGGAAGACGTCGCCGGCTTGCGCGATGAGCACAAGGTAGACCATCAGCAGCGGCGGTAGCGCCGGGATGTGCGCAGGGCCGGCCACGGCCAGCAGAAGCGCCCAGCGTTGGCGAGGCGCGAGCAGGGCCGGCAGGACCACCGCGGGCGGGAGGCCGGCGATCACGACACCGTATTGGGCGGCGACCAGGAGAGCCGTAAGCGGGGTGAGTGCGTGGAACTCACGAAGGGCTTGGAGGGAGAGCAGGAGGAAGAACGCGTAGACAGCGACGGGACCCGCGAGCAGGCCGAGGCCCATTAGCGTGATCATGATCCACCAACCGCGGATGCGGTCGTTGACGTGGGCGACACCGGCGGAGGGGGAACGGCGCTGCCAGACGAAGCCGATCAGCGAGGCGGCGGCGAGGACGGCGTAAAGGCCGCCGAAAATCCATCCCGCGGCTGGCCACACGTTCATTGCAGAAGCCCCTGGAGACGAAGGAGAAGATCGACTTTGGGTTCGTTGGGGATGAGGTAGGTCGGCCGGCGGAAGTTCACGATCCAGCCGGTGGCGCGGTGGTGGATGCGGATGGGGTACAGCGCCGATTCTGGTCGTTGACGGGCGAGGTGATAGATGCCGCTGCGAAAAGGGTGCAGCGTCTTTCCGTCGCCCCGGGTCCCTTCGGGGAACAGCAGGAGGCTGTGGCCGCGGTCGAGCGCGGCAAGCATCGGGGCGAGGGGGTCGTGGGAGCGATCGACGGTGGAGCGGTCCACGAGGACGGCGTCAAAGACGTGCAGGGCGAGGAAGCGGCGAAAAGCGTTGAGGGCCCAGTAATCAGCGGCGGCGACAGGATGGGTGAAGCGGGGAAGGGAAGCGCGGAGGACAGCGAAATCAAAGTGGCTCGCGTGGTTCGAGAAAAAAATGTGCGGACCGGGGGCGGGGGCAGGCGTCTCGCGCCGGACGCGGGTGAGGGTAAGAATGCGGGCCCCAAGGCCGATGCCGTCTGCAATCATGTTCGTTGGTTACCCGAGCCAGCCTAACGCCAACAGGATAGCTTGGAGGACGAAGGCCGAGAGCTGGAGTTTCCAAAGCCGAAGGGAGGCGCGTGTGCGGTCGTCGAGGGAGCGCGGGGAGAGGGACTTGCGGAGGCCGAAGCGGTGCAGCCACTCGTCAAGCGCTTCTTCGCGACCGTCGAGATTGGCGAACAGAGAAGCATCGATCGCGACGCGAAAGGATAGATAGCAATGAAAAAGCCAGGCGAGTAGGCTGGCCGTGAGAGCCCAGCGGCCGGTCGAGAACCAACCAAAGCCGGCGACCAAAGCCAGGACATGGCCGGCCTGCGCAATGACCGCCCCCGAGCGGAGCACGCTGGCGGCGAAGTTCATGAGAGGTCGGCCCATTCTTCAAGTCGCTGGCGATGGCCGGAGTGAAGGTAAACTTGTGGCCGCTGGGCGCGGATACGTTCGAGCGCCGCGTCGACGGAGTCAGCGCGACCCGTGGCGATGAGCCAAGCGGCCACGGAGACGGCGCTGCGGGAGCGGCCCAGGGCGCAGAAGACGAGCGTCGGACGAGGCATCGCTTCGATGGCATTCACCGCGCGGCGGAGTTGATCGAGCGACGGGACGACGAGATCGAGCATGGGGACGTTCCGGTATTCGGATTTGCGCGGGGTCACGGGAAGTTCGGCGGTGACATCGACCAGAGCGCCGTCCCATTGGCCCCGGCGGGGGCAGCGGCCGAGCCAGACGCCGTCGGCGATCTCCTGCGCCATCGCCTCGCGGCGAGTGAATGCCCAGGAGTTCAACTTGGCAAACCAGCGATGAGGGAACAACAGCCAGAAAGCGACCTTACTGCCTTTGCGGAAGAGCATGGGGTCGCCGACAGCATAAATGGCGGCGACGAGCAGCCAAGCCCCGGCGGCCCACCAGGCCCACCAGCCAGCGAAGACAAAGATGCCGGCGCCGGCAAGATAGAGCAGCGCCAGTTTGTCGCTCGGGGTGCGAACCGGGGAGGGCCGGGCCGGGATGAGCCAAAGGCAAAAGAGGCCAACCCACAGGCCAGCCGGAAGATCGATGAAATGGTGCTGGTAGGTGGTCAGGGTAGAGAGGGCGGCGAGGACGAGCCAGGCGGTGACCCACCGCGATCGGTAGCGGGCGGCTAGAATGACGGCGAGGCTGACGTGCAGCGACGGGGCCAAGTTGTAAGGCAGATCGAAGCCGTGCAATTGGGCGAACAGCCAGCCGAGGTTGCCATCCACGACGGGGGCGGTGACGGCGAGTTTGAGAGGGAACAGGAGAAAACCGACGAGAGAGACG
>JBKJLJ010000976.1:0-16999 GCA_046597015.1 Bryobacteraceae bacterium | reverse complement strand
ATCACGATGTTCGGACGGGCGGGCGCGGCGGTCAGGGTCGCGGCACCCAGGGCAGTCAGAAAACTGCGGCGGGTGAAAGTCATCGCCGCGATCATACCGCTAGTTGATCCGCAGCAGCATTACCCCGATGGCCCGCCGGTCGGCTCCGTACCCAACCACGTGTACCGCATTCGAACGCGGCGAAAAATGCTGTAAAGCCTGAACCTGTTGCTGCGGTTGACCCGGCGTCGGAACCGCCGGAGCCGGGCCCGCCCAGACCACGCCCGCAGGATTGGCCACCACTTGCAGATCACCCGTGATCATGTCGTAAACCAACAGTTGGCTGCCCACTGGCTCCACCCTGGTCCCGCGCGCCAGCAGCTTCCGGGTCGTCGGGAAAATGCTCAGTAACTGCACGGCCGAGAAGCCCGCCGGCGTCGGTAGTAGCCGCGCCTGTTGGTTCTCAATATCGAAGAGGACCAGCCCCGCGCCGCCGTTCACGTTGCTGTTTTGCGCCGTAGCCTGCGCCACCAGCAGGCTCATCTCCGGATACGGTGCTGGATTGGCGAAGGTCGAAATCTCCGGCGGCAGGTCCAGCCGAAACGTCGAGCCGCCCACCCCGTCCAGTACGTAAATCGTATCCGACCGCCCCTGCCGCGCCGGGTCCGCGTTCGTACCGTAAACGTAGTCGTTCATCTCGTTCGCACTATTGCCCGACACGCTGAACTGGCCTTGGCCGGGCAGGGAAATCGTCGTCAACTGCCGCGCCGTCAGGTCGAGCAACGCAAAGCTCGAAGCCGCGCAAGGGTTTTTAACTTCCTTCTCGGCCACCGTTCCGGTGGAAACCGCGATGCGCCTCGTCAGGTCAATCGTAAAAATCCGCGTCTGCGCCGTGCAGGACGCGACGTATACACCGTCTCCCAAGGGCAACACCTGCGGCGCCGTGTTCGGGGCCAACGAAAAGGCGATGAACGCATCGGCGGTATTCTGCCGGTTCCGGCCCAAAGTCCAGAACAACCGCGTCTGCGGGTCATAAAAAGTGGCGCCCCGCAGCCGGGTCAAGACCGCGCCGATGCCGCCGCCCCCAGGAAGTCCTGGAATTCCCGGCAATCCAGGAATGCCCGGCAGCCCGCCGCCCCCTGGCCCCGCCGGCTGCACGGGAGCCAGCAGCGGAAGCCATTCGGCTGGAAAATCCTGGGTCGACGTTGGTTGCCCGGCCGCGTTCACCACCCCGAATTTCGCCTTCGTCAGCGCCGTGTCGCTATCCACCGCCAACACCGCCAGCGCGCCCTGCCCCAAGTTCACCGGCACCGAAACCACCTCTTTCACCCCGTCGCCCAAATCCACCGTCAGGTTGTTGATGTTGATGCCGCCTCCTCCGCCGCCCGGCCCCACCCCGGCCGCGCCTTCGGTGATCTCTCCGGTGACCGGGTTCACCACCACATTCCGCGGCGGAGTCGTCGCCAGCACGACGCCAAGGTTGCCCCCTTGCGCCCCGGCCAGCGCCAACCCCGCGGCTGGCAGAGTCACCGTCATCGGCTCCGCATTCGCGGGGTGAAGAATGGTCAGTTTGTCGCTAACGCCCTGCGCGATGTCCGCCGCGGCTGGCCCCACAAACGACGCCACCGCCGCCGCTTCGTTGTTCGATTGGAACGGCGAAGCCGCGTTTCGATTCGCCGACGCCGCGCATTCGCTTAAGCTTTGCACTGCCTCGCGCGAGAAATCGACGAGCCACGACGGCCAACACCCATTCTCGCCCCGTGCTCCGCTGAGCGTCAGATATCCTGGCCGCAGGTCACTGGCGGCTAATCCCCGCGGATCCCGCGCGTTGGCTGGTAGCGGGAGATATTCACTTACCAAGGACTTCCTCTCCCCCAACGTCACTCGGTTCCCCACCGCGTTGCCGACATAAACCGCCACCACGTCTGTAGGCAGAGTACCCGAGGGCGGCAGCGCTACGGCCACATCAAATTCACCGACGTTAGTCGCCGACAGCTGGGCGGACGCTTCGGCCGGTAAACCGCCCACCGTCGCCCGGATCGGCGCTCGCAGCACGGCCGCCTGATCCGCTATCGGCAACTCGCCGGTAGCCACCCGCGGGTCCGTCACCCCCAGTCCCGCCGCCCGCAACTTCATCACGACCCCGTCGCTCTCGCCCGCCATTCCGTACCCTTTACCGTTGGCCGTGAGCACCGAAGGCACCGCCCCGATCACATTGAAACGCGCCGGCTGGCTCGCCTGGGTCCCCCGCCGGACCACCACTTGCGCCGCTCCATTCGCCGTTTCGTACGGCACCTGCACGGTGATGCTCCCCGGAGTCGCCGCGTAAATCGGCGACGGCCGGTTGTTGATCCGGACCTCTACGGCCGGGTCTCCAATCGTCGTCGGCAGGGTTCCAGCTTCGGCAATAAATCCCGCCGCCGGGCCCAGATTGATCCCGGTAATCGTCAATATTCCGCCCGCGGAAACGCTGCTCGGCGCCGGCTGCACCGTAAACGCGTTCACGGCCCCCCGTGGATTTAACACGGGCGCTGTGGGTGCCTGCCCAAAAGCCCCGCCAATCAGACCCAATGCCAGGAGTGCGCGCAACTTAGCCATAACGATCAAAAACCCCGGGAACCTGAATAGGTTTCGCTATAATAACGATTTGATGATATCGAACAGCGCCCGTGCGTCGCTGGCCGACCGGCCGGTTGTTTCCGCGTCGCGATCGGGCTTCGCCACACTCGGCCTACTCGCCTTCGCCCATTTCTTCATTGACCTTTATTCAGGCGCCCTTAGCGGCTTCCAACCCCTGTTAGTGGCCAAGCACGGTCTTACGCTTTCTCAGGCCGGTCTCCTCGGTGGAGCCTTAGTATTCTCCTCCTCGTTGCTCCAACCGCTCTACGGCATCCTTTCCGACCGCTATCCCTCCTGGATGTTTACCGTCCTCGCGCCCGCCATTGCCGGAGTCTTCATCTCGCTCCTTGGTTGGGCTCCCAGCTATCCCTGGCTCTTCGTCATGGTCTTGCTTGGAGGGGCCGGCGTCGCCTCCTTCCATCCCCAAGCCACCGCCAATGCCACTGTCGGCATCCGAGGCAATCCCGGCCGCTGGATGGCCGTCTTCATCAGTTCCGGCACCCTCGGCATGGCCATCGGCCCCGCGTTTTATTCGATCCTGGTCGGTCGCCTCGGTCTCGAAGGCAGTTGGTGGGGGGCCATTCCCGGCCTCGTCATCTCGGTCGTGCTCTGGCAATCCCTCCGCCATCCGCCCGTCAGTTCGCGCAAAGGCAAGCTGACATTCGCCCCCTTACGCGCCGTCTGGCGGCCGCTCTCGGTCCATTATCTGCTCGTCTTCATTCGCTCGGTGGTTCACATGTGCTTTGCGCATTTTCTGCCGCTCTACCTCAGTCGCGAGCGCGGGTTCTCGATCCAATCCGCCGCCCTCGGCCTGACTCTCTACATGACCTTCGGAGCCCTCGGCGGCTTCGTCGGCGGCCACTTGGCCGACCGCTTCGGCGGCCGTCGCGTGATCCTCATCTCCATGCTCGGCTGCCTGCCTTTTCTCGGCGTCTTTTTCCTCACCGACGGCTGGGTCTCGCTCCTTGGCCTAGCCCTCGGCGACCTTCTCCTGCTGTTCACAATTCCCGTCAATCTGCTCATGGGCCAACGCCTGGTTCCCGACCAAGCGGGTACCGTTTCCGCGCTGCTGATGGGTTTCGCCTGGGGCAGCGCAGGTCTCATCTTCATCCCGCTCACGGGCTTGGTCGCCGACCATTTTGGCCTTCAAACCGCGCTTGCCGCCGTCAGTGTTTTGCCGCTCGCCGGTTGGCTCCTGGCCCGCACCCTTCCGGAGAAAGCCTAACCCATGCCCCGCGCCATCTGCCTCCTCAGCGGGGGCCTCGATTCCACCACCTGTCTCGCCGTCGCTCGCCAGGAGGGCTTTGAAACCTACGCCCTGTCCTTCGACTACGGCCAGCGCCACCGCCAGGAACTCGTCGCCGCCGAACGCGTCGCCGCCCATCTCGGGGCCCACGCTTTTCGTGTCGCCCACATCGACCTCCGCGCCTTCGGCGGATCCGCCCTGACCGCGGAAATCGATGTCCCCAAACACCGCTCGGTTGCCGAAATGGGCTCGGGCATTCCCATCACCTACGTCCCGGCCCGCAACACCATCTTCCTCTCCTTCGCCCTCGCGTATGCCGAAGTCGTCAGCGCCGACGCCATTTTCATCGGCGTCAACGCCGTCGACTACTCCGGCTACCCCGACTGTCGCCCCGAGTTCATCCACGCCTTCGAACACATGGCCAATCTCGCTACGAAAACCGGCGTCGAAGGCCACACGAAGCTGACCATCCGCACGCCCCTCATCACCCTGACCAAAGCCGAGATCATCCACCTCGGCCTCGCCGCCGGGGCCGACTTCAGCCTCACCCATAGCTGCTACGATCCCACCTCCGCCGGCCGTCCCTGCGGCCAGTGCGATAGCTGCCTCCTCCGCGCCAAGGGCTTCGCCGAAGCCGGTCTCGCCGACCCCGCTCTGCCATGAAAATCGCCGAACTGTTCTACAGTCTCCAAGGCGAAGGCAGCCTCCTCGGCGTCCCCTCGGTCTTCGTGCGCAGCACCGGCTGCAACCTCCGCTGCTCCTGGTGCGACACCCCTTACACCTCCTGGCAGCCCGAAGGCGACGAGGTTGCTCTCGATGATCTGATCGCCCTTGTACTGGCCTATCCCGCCCGCCACGTCGTCCTCACCGGCGGCGAGCCGATGATCCAGCCCCAACTCGTCCCCCTCTCCCAGGCTCTGCGCCAAGCCGGTTGGCACATCACGATCGAAACCGCGGGCACCGTCGACGCGCCGGTCGCCTGCGACCTGATGAGCATCAGTCCCAAGCTCGCCAACTCCACCCCCACCGGCGACTGGGCCATCCGCCACGAAGCCACCCGCCTCAATCTTCCCGTGCTCCGAACCCTCATGGCCAAATGCGCCTACCAGTTCAAGTTTGTCGTAGCCGCCCCGTCCGACCTCGGCGAAATTCAGTCCCTTGTCCAATCCCTCGCCATCAATCCCGCCGACGTCATCCTGATGCCTGAAGGCACGAGCGCCGACCTCCTCCGCGACCGCGCCCGCTGGATCGCCCCGCTCTGTCTGGAGCATGGTTTCCGGTTCAGTCCGCGCCTCCATGTAGACTTATGGGGTAACCAACGCGGCGTATGAAAGACGGCTATTATCTCTACGACACGCATACCCACATCGGCCTTGCCCGCCACAGCGGACGTCGCCAGACCGCCGAACAGTTACTTCGCGAAATGGACCGTTTCGGTATCGACAAGTCGGTGGCCATCCCGTTTCCGGTCGTTGACGACTATCGAGCTCAGCACAACGAAATCGGCACAGCGATTACCCGCTATCCCGGCCGCTTAGTCGGGGCTGCCTGCATCAATCCCTTTATTCCCGAAGCGACTTACCGCGACGAAGTCCGCCGTTGCCGGGAAGAGTTCGGTTTTCCTGCCTTGAAGTTTCAGCCCCAGTATCAGGGCATCAGCGCGCTATGGACGCAGAGTAACTTCATCTTCGAATCGGCCTTGGAGAATGGCATGGCGTTGATCGCCCACACCGGCTCGGGCATCCCACATGCATTGCCTTCGGTGTTCATGTTCGCAGCCCGGCGCTACCCGGAACTGAAGATCGTCCTCGCCCACTGCGGCGGCGGTGGCTTGCTGCTGCCTGACGCGATCGTCGCCGCGTCGTTCTGCCCGAACATCTATCTCGATCTTTCGACGTTGATGCCGAACCACGTTCACGAGGTCCTTCAGCACATCCCGGCGAGCCGGTTGATGGCGGGCTCCGACTTACTCGAAAACACGGACGTGGAGATGCTGAAGCTCTTGCTTCTCGATGTCTCCGCCGAACAGAAGCGGCAGATGCTTTCTGAAACCGCCTTCTCCGTCTTTGGCTAAACCGGAATCCCCAAATCCGCCGCCCCCAGCGGCGACATCACCGCCTCCGGCGCGTACCGCTCAATCATCTCGCACGTCAACTGCGCCCTCCGCACCCGCTCCCGGCACAGCGCCAGCACCGTACTATCCAAATGCGTCCCGCTCGGGTACACATCCGGCGAATTCCGCAGCCCAAACTTCAAGTACACCGGCGCGGCCACCCGAATCAACTCTGCCGCTTCGTAGTGCCGAATGAACCCGCCAATCGTATCCGGCGCTTCCACGTAAAAATCGATCGGCTTCGTAATCGCTGCGCGAATGCTCGCAATCTGCGACAACGTCAAGTCCGACGGAATGTTGATCGTGTCCGCCCCGTGCTCTTCCAGCAACCGCGCGCTCGCCGGGTTCGCCGGCGCCATCATCACCGAGGTCTTGATGATCAAATCCGCCGGAAACTCGCCCTTTGCCCGCATCTTCGCAATCACGTCGAGCGTCCCGATGTCGCTCACCAGAATGCTCCGCAGCCCCGCCGCCACCCCGCGCCGAACATCCTCCAAACTCTGCACCAATTGGTTCGATCCCCGCGCCGTCAACGCCAGCGCCTTACCGGCCGGCGACACGGTCTGCGCCCCAATGTCCCACGCCGCCCGCGGGCCCAGGAACAGGTTCACTTCAATCTTTGCTTCTTTGCCGATCTTGAGCATCTCCCGCAGTTCGTCGTTCGTCAGTAGCATAATGCCGCTGCCCTGCGAGACCCGATGGACCGGCACCCCGCGCTTCCGCGCTTCGTCCAATACGGCCGCGAGCGCCAGCGGCCCTTCCGTAGAAGGGATCTCAATCCGATACTGCCCGCCGTCCGGAAAGCGGAGCAGGGAAGTGGGGGCCACCGCCGGGTCTTCCCCGGGCAGGCCCAGGGCGATCAAAGCATCTTTGCTAACTTGCATGGGACTCCGTAATCGTCAATCCGTCAACCGCGACGGCCGCATGATGAATCTCGGCCGCATGGCCGTGTTGCACAAAAATCTCGCGGATCAGCTCGCAAACGCCTTCGCTCCCGCGTTCAAAAAATACCAGAATCGAAGGCCTCGCTCCCGACAGCGCACAGCCCAACAGCCCCGGTGCCCGCAGTTGCAGCATCTCCGCCAATCCTGGCACGAGCTTCGTCCGGTACGGCTGATGCATACGGTCCTCCAGCGCCGCCGGAAACGCACTCACGTTTCCCGTCGCCAGCGCCGCAATCAAAAGCGCGCTTCGCTGCACATTGAAAATGCAGTCGGCCTTGGAATACTCGGTCGGCAGCGCCGCCCGCGCCTCCCGCGTTGGCAAGACAAAATCCGGCACCACTACCGCCGCCCCGAACCGTTCCGGAATCTCCAACCGCACCGCCCGCGCCACCCCATCGCCGTCGATCGCACTCGCCACAATCGACCCCAACACGCAAGCCGCGACATTGTCCGGATGGCCTTCCAGCCGCGCCGCTTCGTCCAAAATCTTCGCCATCGACCAGCCCAAACCCAGCATCCGGTCCGCGATCACCACCCCCACCGTCAACGCCGCAGCGCTTGACCCCAGCCCCTTCCCCAGCGGAATATCGTTATCGATGTAAAGCCGAATCGGCGGCAAGGTCATGCCCAAATCGCCTGCCACCCGCTGCGCCGTCTGCCAAATGAAGTTGTCCGCCCCGGTCGAAATCGCCTCGGCGTCCCGACCACCCACCGCAATCGACAAACTCTCCGCCGGCCCAAACTCGCACCGCAAATAGATAGCAAACGCCAAGCCCAAAGCGTCGAAACCCGGCCCTAGATTAGCGCTCGACGCCGGTACCTTAACCGTCCACATTGGTTTAGCTAAGCACCACGCGCCGGTCTTCCCGGCACGATTGATACACGCCTAAAACCAACTGCAAAGCCTTCATCCCCTCTTCGCCCGAAACCACCGGTGCCCGCCCCGTTTGGCACGCTTCGCCGAAATCCCGGAACTGCCGCTCAAACGGCGTCAGCGGAATCGCCATCGGGTCCGAAGCGCCCGACATCACCGAACTCTCCACCGGCGCCGGCTCGCCCACGTCGTCCTGCACGTCCCAAGTCGTTAACTTGTCTCCGGTTAAGATTGCCGTGCCCTTCGTGCCGTGAATTTCCACGCGCTCGGAGTATCCCGGCCAAATCGCCGTCGAAGCTTGAATAATTCCCGTCGCCCCGCTTTGATACCGCATCATTGCATTCACCACGTCTTCGGACTCGATCCGATGCAGCGCCCCCAATTGCCACGTCCCCACCACATCTTTCACCGGCCCTGCTAGCGACAGCAATATGTCCACCTGATGGATCGCTTGATTGATCAACGCCCCGCCGCCTTCCACGTCCCACGCCCCCTTCACCGGCCGCGAATAATACTGCGCCGACCGGTACCATTTCACATACGCATCGGCCTGTAGAATCTTCCCCATCCGCCCATCGGCAATCGCTTTGGTCAAGAAAATCGTCGATTCGTCGAAGCGGTGCTGGCTCACCACGCCCAGCGTGATCCCTGCGGCCTTGGCTAGGTCCACCATCTTCTGCGCCGTCTCGATGCTAATTGCCATCGGCTTCTGCACCAAAACGTGCTTCTTCGCTGCCGCACAGGACTCCACCGCCTGGAGTCGAAAACTCGGGAAGGTGCACACGTCGACGTAATCTACTTTCGGGTGCCGGCACACGTCCTCGTAGTCCCGCACAAATTCGGCCCCGTTGGCTTCGGCAAACGCCTTGCCCCGCTCTTCGTTGCCGTTTGTACAAACCGTAATCTCATACCCGATGGCCTTGTATGCCCGAGCATGCATGTTGGCGATAGCGCCGGTTCCAATAATCCCTACTCGCACTCAATTCTCCTTGAACGCCTTAGTTTATCGTAGGCGCTCCCCTTCAGGGGCACAAAGATTTACACGTGTCGCAACATCTATTGCCCTCCGTGCCTCGTCTTCACCATATGACGAATCACATCGCAAAAGGCGCCCCTCTCCAGATGGGACTGAATTTCCGCCTCCATTACGGGTGGGACTTCGGCTCTTCGCCCGCCGCTCCCCTCGGCATCGAAGCCCTCGACCGGGCCGACCTGCTCGACGCCGATTTCGCCAAAATCGCCGCCGCTGGCTTCCGGATCGTCCGCTGGTTCGTTTTCTGCGACGGCCGGAACGGGATCCGCTTCACGGGTGAACGGCCCGCCGGGCTCGAGCCATGCGTCGCCCCCGCCGTCCACGAAGCCCTCGCTGCCGCCGCCCGCCACGGCCTCTCGATTCTCTTCGTCCTCCTCGATCACACCTTCGCCTTTAACCCCGTCCCTATCCCCGGCACGAGCATCATTAAGCAAGGCCACGGACACGCACTGAGCCACCCTGATCTCTTTGAAGCCCTCATCGGCAACGTTTTCGTCCCCTTTTGGGACCTCGTCGCCGACCATCCCAACGTCCTCGGCTATGAACTTATCAACGAACCGGAAATGGTCATGCGCCGCCGCGAAACCTGGTTTTCCACCCCCTCCGGCGTCGGCTGCCCCGATGTTCCCGACGCCCACCAACTCTCCTTCGCCGACATGTCCGACCGTCTCAACCGCACCCGCGAAGCCGTCCACCAAGCCACCAGCGCCCAGTTCTCCATCGGCAGTATGACCGCCCGATGGATGGGCCGCTGGGCCCCGCTCCTGGACCCCAGTCGCGACTTTCTCACGTTTCATTACTACGGCGAAGAACCAGACTTCCCCCGCCTCCTCGAAGAACGCATCGCCCCCCACGCCGAGCGCTTGGCGGTGGGCCGCGGCGAGTTCTATCCCCAAGGAGCCAGTTGCATCCCCCCCGGCCACTCCGGCTGGCCCGACCTTTCCGCTTCCGATTTCTTCCACTACGCCGCGGCGGCCGGCCTCCAACTAGCCATGCCCTGGGTCTGGCGACCTGGTATGAATGACCCCGGAGAAATCATCCTCGAAGAGTGCCAAGCAGTTTCTCGCCACCTGCATCATAATGTCAACTATGGCCGCTCCTCGCTTGTGCATGTATCGTAGAAAGTTCCTGGCGACGCTCTCTGCCGCGCCGCTCGCCCTCTCTTCCTGCGTCTCCTCGAAAGCGGAACTCAGCAAGTTGGGCATCCCAGGTCTGTTCAAAGGACGAGTCGTCGCTGTCGAACACCCCGGGTCGATCATCCAGGGCGCTTATCAAGCCGAGCCAGTCCGCGAGATGCTCCGTCGTGGCATGGTCGGGCTCACCGGCTCCGACGATTGGCAAAGCGCCTGGAAGCTGTTCTTCCAGCCCGGCGACGTCGTCGGCATCAAGCTCAATCCCGTCGGCCGCCCTCACGTCATCTCTGCCCCCGAAGTGGTACGCGAAATTATCGCCAGCCTCAACGCCATCGGCATCCCAGCGCAGGACATCGTTTGCTACGACCGCTATCGCACCGAATTTCTCCAAGCCGGTTTCGACAAATGGCTGCCCGAAAAGGTCCGTTGGACCCATGCCGCCGAGAAGTACGAAGAAGTGCAGCAGGCGATCGAGGGCTATGATCCGGACCACTACATGGAGATGTCGCTCGTGCTCCCCGGCCAGGACTCTAACTCTTTGACCGCCCGCCGCTCCTATGCTTCGCGCTTTATCACGAAAGACGTGAATAAGCTCATCAACCTCTGCCTGTTGAAGGATCATCAATCGGCCGGTATCACGATGGCGCTCAAGAATCTCTCCCACGGTCTCGTCAACAACGTCTGCCGTAGCCACGCCACGACAACCCTAAATGCATGCGGCGCGTTCATCCCCGCTTCGGCCTCTATCCCGATCATCCGCAACAAGACCGTTCTCAACATCATGGACGGCATCAAGGGCCTCTATCATGGTGGCCCCAGCGGCAAGCCGCAATTTGTTTGGGAGCACAAGAAGATGTATTTTTCCACCGATCCGGTCGCGATGGATCACGTGGGTTGGCGGGTGCTCGATGAAAGGCGGCTATCTGTGGGGATGAAGAAGTTGGTTGAGGACATCCCGGACAACTTCAGTCGTTTCACGCATCGGCAGCCTGAGCATGTCGAAATTGCTGGGGCGTTGGGTCTCGGCGAGTGGGATTGGGCAAAAATTGACCGTCGAGAGATACGTTTAGCGTAGAGTTTTTGGTACTCTATTGAGTGAGCCCGTGAGTCGGTAGCTCAGTTGGTAGAGCATCGCACTTTTAATGCGGTGGTCGCGGGTTCGAGCCCCGCCCGACTCACCATTCAACTGTTTCCAGGAAGGGGGCGGACCCACTCGGCCCGCCGAGTTCTGGCCTTGACACTCCCCCTACTCCACCAGCTTGGCCAATTCCGCCTCCAGGTGCGCAATCCCCTTCGTTAGGATCTCCCGATGCCGGCTATGCCGCGCCGCCCCCAAATCCCGCCACGCCGCTTTCAAAGCCAACTCCAAACCCGCCCTCTTCCTCTCCCGCTCGTTCGGCGGAGGCACCGCCTTCTCCCGGGCCTCCCGCTCGGCCTGTTGCGACTCAACGTCCTTGCTCTCCCATCCGCGTGACATCGCTACTCCTGAACCCGCACCACCCGGAACCCAATCTCCGGAAATTTCTCCGCCGGATCATCGGCAAATCGCCAAGTCGACGCAAGATTCATCGCCTGAGAATCATAGTTGCCGCCCCGGACGATCCGCGCCTTTCCCGTCTTCGGACCCTGCGGATCGACCGCCGGCGACGAGGCGTAGTACTCTGCATCGAGCCAATCCGAGGTCCACTCGGATACATTTCCCATCATATCGTACAGCCCAAATGCATTCGCAATCCGCGTAGCCACCTCTTGCGGCCGCTGGCCACTATTCTGTTGCAACCACGCCACGTCTTCGATGTTTCTCGGTCGATTATCCGGCGAGTTCGCTCGTGCCGCGTACTCCCACTCCGCCTCCGTCGGCAGCCGATACCGAAACCCATCTTTCGCTGCATTTAACTTAGCGAGAAACCCCTGCACCTCGTTCCAGGAAACCTTCGCCTTCGGCAGGTTCGTCCCCGTCGCTTTGCCCGTCATTACCGCGTTCCACTGCTTCTCCGACACCTCCGTCCGGCCTATCTGAAACGCCTTGCTAATCTTCACCATGTGGCGCGGCCGTTGGTCCGCGGTCTCCGTATCCGAGCCCATGTAAAACTGAGCCGCCGGAATCAACGCAAACTCCATTGGCCACCCGTCGACCACTAACGACAGCGAATGCGCCGCCGTCGGGGCCGTCGTCGGCGGAGCCGTCACGGAAACCTGCGACTCCACCTGCTTGGTCGCCGCGGGAGGCGGAGTCCAGGCCACTCCGCCCGACTGCGGCGGCGCAATAATCCCTTCCGTCACCCGGTCCCGAGCCCGATTGACCATCCAAAACGCAACCCCCAACGCCACCACCACAATCGGCAGCAAAATTGCCGCCTTCTTCATCCCGTTCGCCGAAGGTACCGCCCCCTTCGTCGACCCCAACGCCTCCACAAAGTCGATACACCGCGGGAATCGATCGACCGGCTGTTTCGCCGTCGCCCGCTCGAGCGCGGCATGCATCCCGGGGGACACCTTCGGATTGAACGTCGAAGCCGGCGTCGGCTGATCGTGAATGATCTTGTAAGACAAAGCAATCCACGACTCGGCCTGAAACGGCATCTCGCCCGTGTACAACTGATAAGCGACGACCCCTAACGAGAACTGGTCCGCCCGCCCATCCACCGGCTCGCCCCGAATCTGTTCCGGTGCCATGTAACCCAACGTCCCCACCGTCGTGCCCGGACCCGCCATCGTCTCGGTCGACCCCGCCGACATCCGCCGCGCAATCCCGAAATCGGTGATCTTCACATTCCCCAACTCATCTAGTAGCAGGTTCCCCGGCTTCACATCCCGGTGCACAATCCCCTGCGCATGCGCTTCGTCTAACGCCAGCGCCGCTTGCCGCAACACGTTCCCGATCCTTGCCAGGTCCTGCCGCTCCCCCGCCACAATCATCGCCTCTAACATCGCTCCCCGCACATACTCCATCACGATGTAAGCTCGGTCCTCGATCCGAAAGAAATCATACACGGCCACAATATTGGGATGCCGTAACTGCGCCGCCGCCCTAGCCTCGCGCGACAAACGCTCCTCCAGGCTCGCTCGCTCGGATTCGTTCACGCCTTCCAGGCGGACGCTCTTAATCGCTACTTCACGGTCCAGCGTAGGGTCGTAGGCCCGATACACGACCCCCATTCCGCCCCGCCCCAACTCGCCACGAACTTCGTACCGGCCTAGTAACTCCATCGCAATAGGATATCGCGTGCGCTAAAATTCGGGAATGTCCCGTCTCCTCACTCGCCAATGGTCTGAAGTCGAAAGCATGCTCGCCTCCGGTGACGTCCAAGGCAAACTCGCCAAATCAGACCTGCCCACCCCCGCCCTCTGCGTCGACCTCGACGGCCTCACCAGTAACATTAATAAAATGGCCGCCTTCGCCCAGGCTAAAGGCCGCGCCCTCCGTCCCCACGGCAAATCCCACAAATGCGGAGAAATCGCCCGCCGCTGCGTCCAGGCCGGTGCCGTCGGGGCCTGCGCCGCCAAAATTAGCGAAGCCGAAGTCTTCGCCGCTCAAGGCATTGAAAGCATCCTCGTCACCACCGCCATGGTCGGCCGCTATCGCATCGAACGCGCCGTCAAACTCGCCGGCCTCATCCCCGATCTCATCCTCGTCGTCGAAGACGCCCAAAACGCAACCGACCTCAACGACGCCGCCCAAGCCGCCAAAATCACCCTCTCCGTTGCCCTCGATCTCAACGTCTCGTACCGCACCGGCGTCGCCCCCGGAGTCCCCGCCATCGCTCTCGCCGAGCACATCGCTCAACTGCCCCACCTCGCCCTCAAGGGGATCCAGGCCTACGCCGGCCACGCTTCTCACGTCGTTGGCTTCGATGCCCGCATCGCCACCAACCGCGAGGCCATGCTCCCCGCCGTAGCCACCCGGCGCGCCCTCGAAGCCAAAGGCATTCCCTGCTTCTGGCTCTCCGCCGCCTCCACCGGCACCTACAACATCGATTCCGAAATCGACGGTATCACCGAACTCCAACCCGGCTCCTATCTGTTCATGGATCTCGACTACAACCGCATCGGCGGCACATCCGGTGCCGTTTACGACGATTTCGCCAACTCTCTCACGGTTCTGGCTACCGTCAGCTCCAAGCCCAACGCTCACTCCGCCATCCTCGACGCTGGCATCAAAGCCTCCGCCACCGACCGCCCCTTCCCCCCCAAAGTCAAAGGCATTTCCGGCACTGCCTACTCCTTCGCCGGCGACGAACACGGCACCCTCGCCCTTGAAGGCGACGGTCGCGCCATCCAGCTCGCCGACCGTCTCGAACTCGTCATCTCCCACTGCGACCCCACGGTGAACCTGTATGACCGCATCTTCGTCACCCGTGGCGAACAGGTCGAAGCCGTCTGGAAAATCGACGCTCGTGGCAAGATCGAATAGCCTCGATAGACGATTCTTATTTGACAGCGCTCCGAGGTTTTTTTAACCTACAGTCATATTTGCCAACGCTGGCACCCCTCCCACGACGGAGTCAAAAATCCTTCCGATACCTGGAGATTCCGTCATGAACCGTCTTCTATTGGCCTTGGCTGTCAGCCTCCCCCTTCTCGCGCAATCGAGCTCTATCTCGGGAGTTATCCACGACAACCAGAATGGCGTCATCTCCGGGGCCGTCATCTCACTGACCAACGTCGATACCTCCACCCCTCGCAAGTCCCTCTCTACCCCCACCGGAGACTACGTCTTCAACCAGATTCCCCCTGGCAATTACACCCTGGAAGCCCAAATGCCCGGCTTCCGCACCTCTTCCCAACAAATTCGCCTCCAGGTCAACGTACCTGTCGCCGTCAATATCCAACTGGAAGTCGGCCAAGTCACCGAAACCATCAACGTCATGGGCGAGTCGACCGTCGTTAACACTCAGAACGCCACCCTCGGCAACGCCTTCACCGAAGTCCAGGTTCGCCAACTTCCCCTCCAAACCCGCAACGTCGTCGAACTCCTCAGCCTCCAGCCCGGGGTCACCTCCACCGGCGAGGTCATCGGTGCCCGCCGCGATCAAAACAATATTACCCTCGACGGCGTTGATGTTAATGACAATCAATCCGCCGGCACCTCCGGCGCCGACCGCGGCTTCTTCGCCGCTCTCCCCGTCCCCCTCGATTCCGTTCAGGAGTTCCGCGTTACCATTGCCGGCCAGGGCGCTGACCAGGGCCGCTCCTCCGGCGGGCAAGTCTCGCTCGTCACTAAGTCCGGCTCCAACCAATGGCACGGCTCGCTCTACGAGTTCCATCGGAACAAGTCCACCGCCGCTAACGACTGGTTCTCGAACCGCTCCGGCCTCAAACGCGAGAATCTCATTCGCAACCAATACGGAGCCTCCTTCGGCGGCCGCATCATCCGGGACCGCGCTTTCTTCTTCCTCAACTGGGAAGATCGCAAGGACCGCTCTGCCTCCGCCCAACTCCGCACCGTCCCCACCGAAGCCTACAAGCAAGGCATCGTCCAGTTCCGCACCAACTCGGGCGGCATTCAATCCCTCACCTCTGCCGAAGCCCGGCTAGTCGACCCCTCCGGCATCGGCATCTCCCCCGCCATGTTGACCCTGCTCAAAGCCTATCCCGCCGGTAACGACCCCCAGGCCGGAGGCGACCGCGGCCTCAACTTCTCCGGCTTCCGCTTCAACGCACCCCTCACCCGCAACGATCGCGCCTATGTCGCCAAAATCGATTTTAACCTCGACAAACAGGCCAAACACACCCTCATGCTCCGGGGAACCCTCGCCGACAACTCTCGCGATCAGGTCCTCGCCCAGTTTCCCGGCCAGGACGCTGCCGCCAAAAACCTCGATAATTCCAAAGGGCTCTCCGCCCGCTACACCGCCGTTCTCACCGCCAACCTCGTCAACGTTTTTAGCTACGGCTATACACGCCTCGGTATCGCCCAGTCCGGCAACGGAAACCCGTCCCTCGGCTTCGGTGGCCTTTCCAACCTGGAGAATTTCACCCGGGGCTTCGGCCGTTTCATTCCCACCTCCAACTTCATCAACGACACCACCTGGACCAAGGGCAAACACTCCGTTCAATACGGCATCAACTTCCGCGTGATTCAAAACGATCGCACCTCCTACGCCAACTCCTTCCCCAGTTACTCCTTCAGCCGGAATACTCTTCGTGGCCTCGGCGCGGACCTCACGGACTCCGTTACCGCCTACATTCGGCAGCGCTCCGGTTCTTCCACACTGGCCCTTTCTGAAGCGCTGCAAGTGACGAACGCCTACGGCAATCTTTATGGCGTCGTAAACCAGTTCAGCGGCACTTACAACTTCGGCATCGATGGCAAAGCCGTCCCGCTCGGCCAACCGATCAGCCGCGGTTTCGCTGCCCGCGAATACGATTTCTATGCCCAGGATACGTGGAAAGTACGCCGCGATCTGACCCTCACCTACGGCATCCGTTACTCCAACACGACGCCCCCCTGGGAAGTGAATGGGGTCCAGGTTGTCCCGACGGTCCCCCTCGAAACCTACTTCGCCGAACGCGTCGGCGGCTCCGCCCTCGGCATCCCCGGCTTCGCCCTGCCTAACGCCAAGATTACCTACGCCCCCGGCGGCCCGGTCAACAAGGGTCCAGGCTGGTTCGGCCGCGATAACAACAACTTCGCTCCCCGCGTCAACGTCGCCTGGGCCCCTGAGTTCAAGGGAACCGCCGGCAAGCTCTTCGGGAAGGGAAGCGTCATCCGCGCTGGGGCCTCGATGCTCTATGATCGCTACGGCTCGGACATGATCGTCAACTTCGACCAGTCCGGCTCCCCCGGCCTCGCCAGCTCCGTCACCCAACTGCGCAATACCAACTTCTCTGACTCATTCCGTTACGCCGGCGCCGGCCTCCCCGCGCTGCCCCCCGCCCCGGCTGCGACGTTCCCTTTCACCCCGCCCACCATCGTCGGTGGGTTCGGCTCCAACACCGGCGTCGCCTCCGATCTCGTCGCACCCTACTCCGTTCTCCTGAACATGACCTACGCTCGCAACCTACCCGGCAAGCTGATGGTCGAAGTGGGCTACATCGGCCGCCTCTCCCGCAAA
>JBKJLJ010000586.1:0-4199 GCA_046597015.1 Bryobacteraceae bacterium | reverse complement strand
CGGCCCGATGCTCGGCGCTGGCGCTCGAACTCGGGAAGTCAAACAGCGCCAAGGTCTCATTCTGCTGGTACCGCCCCACCCGCGCATACACCGTCCGCCGCAAATTGCGATCGTCCAGTTCTGACGACTCGCCCCCGACAGTGCAATCGAGTTCCCCGCTTACGGCCAGAATCGCATCGCGCATCGACTCGGCGTCCATCCGCCGCCGCTCCGCCCGCCAGAACAAGCGATTTGAGGGGTCAACGGTTTCCCCCGCCCCGGTATTCGCGCTCGAAGCCTGATACGTTTCACTCAGCACGATCTCGCGAATCAATGCCTTCGGCGACCATCGCAACGCCACAAACCGCGCCGCCAGATATTCGAGCAGCTCGGGGTTCGCCGGGCGCTCCCCCATCAAGCCGTAGTTCGAGGGCGTCCGAACCACTCCATGCCCCAGCAGGTGTTCCCAAATCCGGTTCGCCATCACTCGCGCGGCCAGCGGGTGCTTTACGACGGCCTCGGCCAACTGCAGCCTCCCGCTTCCCTGCCCCAGCGCTTCGCCGCCCAGCGCGGTCAGAAACTGCCTCGGAACCTTCGGCCCTAACCGCTCGGGATTGCCCCGCAGGTTCAGTTCGATATCGATCGGCTCTGCGTGTTCACCTACCCCATGCAGGAACGGGTACGGTGCCGGGCTCGTTTTCTTTAGCATGGCAAGTTCTGCTCGCAAAGACTCCAAATGCCGCTTCCATTCGCCGCTCAAATGGTCATCAATCTTGCTTACGCGCAGCAGGGCGTTGTCCCCGCTGAACAGCTTCCGCCACAGCGTATAGCGGTCTCGCTCCAGCGACTCGGTCGGAATATCGGAACCGGGATTGAAGTCGGCCTCGGAGTCGTAATTGCCAGGCAGAATCTCCTTCCGCCGTCTCGCCGGCGGAGGTGCCGCCTTGGCCACTAGCTTTGCGTTCTCGGCGTCGAGCGTACGCTTCTCCTCAGCCACCTGCCGCACCAACGCGCCGAACGCTTCGGCCGACGCGCGGTCCCGAGTTTTGTCCCAGGCGGCGCGAAACGGCTGATCCTCGTCCGGCTTTTCCAAATACTTGCGCCACCGCTGGGCCAAGGCCGCGTCGACTGGCGCACCCGTCCCCATCATTAGGTCGGCAATCCGAAACGACAGGATCTCGGCCAACTGCTCCCGCTGCATTTCGATGAACGCGGCGATGGCTTTCTCCTTGGCCGCAATCTTCTTCTGGTGCGCTGCATAGCTTTCTACCTCCGTCGCCGAGGCCAATGGATATTCTTTGTAGGCCGTACTCGCAAACACGCCCGCCAGCGCGTAATAGTCGCGTTGCGAGATCGGGTCGTATTTATGATCGTGGCATCGAGCACAGGCCGCGGTAATCCCAAGAAACCCTCGTGTCACCATGTCCACCCGGTCATGGCGTTCGTCCGCCCGCGCCTGCGGAGGCTGCGAAATCCCGTAATACCAGGGCCCCAAGCCAAACAGACCCAATCCTCCGAGATACCGTTCCCGATTCGGCAACAGATCCCCGGCAATCTGCGCTTTCACGAAATCGTCGTACGGCATATCGTCGTTAAACGCGCCGACGACCCAATCCCGATAGCGCCAAGCGTTGGCATACGGGTGGGGTGCCGTGCCATGAAAATCGTCCTCACCGTAACGAGCTACGTCGAGCCAATGCCGAGCCCAGCGTTCGCCGAACTGACGCGAGGCTAGCAACCGGTCGACTAGTTTTTCTACGTTCGGATCGGCGAAAAACGTTTGCGCCTCGGCTTCGGTGGGCGGCAACCCGGTCAGGTCAAAATGCAATCGCCGCAACAGAGTCCGCCCGTCGGCTCGCGGATTCTGCACCAACACTTTCGTTTCTAAACCCTTCCGCACATACTCGTCGATCGACCCGGTCACCGGACGCAACGGCATAAAGCTCCACCAGAGTTTAGCCGTTGGCTGCGCCAAAGCGCCAGCCGCGAGAAGGATGAAAAACCAACGCACGACCCATTCTACTTGCGCGCAATCCAAACCAGGAAGAGCCCATCCGGGTCCACGTCTTCCCAATACGAAATCGGCCGGCTCGTTACTTCGCGGCAGTGCCGCCGCAGCATTTTTTCGAGCTCCTGTTGACCGAACCAACGCTCCCACTCGGGCGTCTCGAACCGGCCCCAGTGGTCCTTATTTTTGTCGATCACGACAATCGCCCCACCCGGCTTCACAACCCGGCAGAGCTCCGCCACAGCCGCTTCAATGTCTACGGCGTGTTCCAGTGATTCGGTCGCATAAGCGGCATCAAACGCCGCGGTCTGAAAAGGCAATTGGGTCAAGCTACCCGCGGTGGGCCAAAGCGGCTCTTGGACGTGCCGCAGCATCGCCACGGCCAAATCCATACCGCAGAACTTCGCTGCCGGATACTGCGCGAGCAAGGCCCGCGCAAAGCGACCTTTGCCGCAGCCCGCGTCCAACACCCGCTTCCCATTCAAATCGCCAAACGTCTCCACCAAAACCCGCACGTGTAAAATCCGGGGATCGATCGTCGAAGGAAAATGCTCTTCGTCCGCCGCCGCCTCCTCAAACGAACGGCGGATCCGCTCTCGCAGATCCGCCGACAGCTCCGGTTTCTTTTTCGAAAACAGATCGAACAGACCCATCGCCCTAGGCCTTGGTCAGGAAGATCGGAATCCCTTGTTTGTTGCTGTAGTTTGGACGGTAGCGGTCCAGGTTGTACATCGTATCGACGTCCACCTTCCGGGGTCCCAGCTTCGGATCCGGAATCTCGACCATTGCGTAGCAGCCATGGTTGATGGCCGCCATCAGGCCGCTCTTGCCTTCCATAATCGCGTCGAACGCCATATTTCCGAATGTTGTTGCCACCATTTTGTCCACGAAATCCGGGCTTCCACCGCGCAGGTCGTAGGTCAGATCGCTCACGATTGCTTCCAGGCCAGCTCGCTTCTTGGCTTGCTCGGCGAACAACTCGCCCACATTCATCTTCCGGCGGTGGCCATAGTCGTCGGGCTCGCCGTATTCCTGAACCACGTAGCCGTCCCAAGCCGCGCCCTCGGACAGCACCACGAGAGCGTAGTTGGACGGATTGTTCCTTTTGTCCCGGGAGACGAGATCGAGCATTTTGTCCAGGTCAAACGCATGTTCGGGAATGCCGCACCGGATCGAAGTCACGTACGCCGTGTAGAGCGCGGTATACCCCGCATCCCGTCCGAAGATCCGAAACACACCCACCCGCTCGTGCGAGCCAACGGTCGTCCGTTGCCGCTGAATTGCGTCATGCGCCCGGGAAATGGCCGTTGAAAAACCGATGCAATATTCGGTATTCCGCACGTCGTTGTCCATCGTCTTCGGCACGGCGACTACTTTGAAGCCGAGCTTATCGAGCTTCTGTGCGTAGCTCAACGTGTCGTCTCCGCCGATGGCTACCAGGCAATCGACGCCTAGTTTTTCGAGGTTCGCCAGCACGTGCTTCGAGATGTCGTAGGCCTGAAAAGTCTCGCCTTTTTTGGTGACCGTTTCCGGGGTGAAGCTCTCTGCGCTCAAAAACGAAGGCAGTTTGCGCATCCGTGCGGGGTTTGTCCGGCTCGAGTGCAGGAAGGTTCCGCCAAAGCGATCAATCGTCCGCGTGTTTTCGCGGGTTAAGGGAGTCAGGTACTTCTTCTTGGACTCGTCGTCGTCGAGGTTAAGGTGCGTGAGACCTTCCCAGCCGCGCCGGAAGCCCAAAACATCGATGCCGAGTTCGGAAGCGCGATAGGTGACACCCTTAATCACCGAGTTTAAGCCAGGGACGTCGCCGCCTCCGGTCAGGATGCCGATACGCTGAATTGCCATGAATCTCCTAAGGAAAATGGGGGGTTACCTTTTATTATAAGGCAGTAGGCCCGGTGCATAAGGCAAAAGAGGTAGAAGTCGGTGGGATCGGCCAGTTCACCCTCGTAGATCGAGGACGGAGTGGCCGTCTGGGCCATCGGTTTGAGCGTGGTTCGCGCCACCTGGATGGCCCCTGACGTCCGCCGCTGGGAGCCGGCGCGACGCCCCTGTCGAGACCGTATTCGACATCGCCGTGGACCGCGGGATCCCTCCGTGGCATCGTGCCGGCTTCGGGGTAGAGATCGCATCGACCGCCGCTGCCAACGAATCCGCCGAAGCCCTGCAGCGCACCATTCAAAACCCCCGCCAAACCGTCTCCGCCCTCGTCGGG
>JBKJLJ010000545.1:0-2585 GCA_046597015.1 Bryobacteraceae bacterium | reverse complement strand
ACTGCGCGGAAAACGGAACCCGACCTCGGTGGACCATGCGACCGATACCTACGACACGATCGATTGGCTCGTAAAGAACATTCCCGAGACGAACGGGCGGGTGGGGATTTTGGGCATCAGCTACGACGGGTTTCTGCCGCTGATGGCGCTGGTGGATCCGCATCCGGCGCTTAAGGTTTCCGTGCCGATGAACCCGATGGTGGATGGATGGAAAGGCGACGATTGGTTTCACAACGGAGCGTTCCGGCAGATCAACATGCCCTACATTTGGAACCAGCAGGGGACTCGGGACAACGATACGATTCTGGGCTGGTGGTCGACGCACTTTGACGAGTACGACATGTTTTTGCAGGCGGGGTCGGCGGGGGAACTCGGCCGGCGGCGGGGTCTGGAACAGACGGGGTTTTGGCGGAAGATCGTGGAACATCCGGGGTATGACGCCTTTTGGCAAGACCAGGCGGTGGATCAGATTCTGGCGGCCAAGCCGTTGGCGGTGCCGGTGTTGCTAGTACACAGTTTGTGGGACCAGGAAGATATCTATGGGGCTCCGGCGGTTTACAAAGCGATCAAGCCGAAGGACCTGAATAACGACAAGGTGTTTTTGGTGATGGGCCCTTGGTATCACGGCCAGATGATTGCAGACGGGAGCACGCTGGGGGCGTTGAAGTTTAATAGCGATACGGCGTTGCATTTCCGGCAGGAGATTCTGGCGCCGTTCCTGGATCAGTATCTGCGGGAGGGGGCTCCGAAAGCCGATATGGCTCCGGTGACGGCGTTCGAGACGGGGACGAATAAGTGGCGCCGGTTGCCGAGTTGGCCGCCGCCGGGGACGACGGAGAAACGGCTCTACTTGCAGGCGGACGCAAAGGTTGGATTCGCGGAGCCGAGCGGGGAAAGGTTTACGGAGTATGTCTCCGATCCGGCGAAGCCGGTGCCGTTCCGGTCGCGGCCGATCCGGCCGATGGGCTATGACGTGGCCAAGGGGCTGACGTGGCCGCTGTGGCTGGTGGACGATCAGCGGGAGGCTTCGGGGCGGCCGGATGTGGCGACGTTCGTTTCGGCGCCGCTGGAGGCTCCGCTGCAGATTGCGGGGGAGCCGATGGTGAATCTGGTGGCGTCAACGACGGGGACGGACGCGGATTGGGTGGTGAAGTTGATCGATGTGTATCCGGACGAAGTGGCCGATCAGCCGGCGATGGGGGGCTATCAACTGATGGTGGCGGCGGACATTTTCCGCGGACGGTATCGCGAGAGTTTGGAGTTTGCCAAGGCGATTGAGGCGAATAAGACGCTGCCGTACCGGTTCGCGCTGCCGAATGCGAACCATGTGTTTCGGAAGGGGCATCGGGTGATGGTGCAGGTGCAGTCGGCGTGGTTTCCGCTGTATGACCGGAACCCACAGACGTTTGTGGCGAACATCTTTTTGGCGAAGCCGGGGGATTACAAGAAGGCGACGCAGCGGATTTATCATGCCGCCGGTGAGGCGACGTTTGTTGGGCTGCCGGTGGTACGGTAGGGTCGTTCCGATCTAAAATAGGGGTGATGGAGAAAGTGGCATTCGTCTTCAAATCCTTCGCCGAGGCCGACGCCGCGGACGCCCAAGCGCGTCGTGACTTGACGCCGGAACAGCGAGTCGAAATTTTCCTGGCAATCCAGCAAAGAGGTGCCGCCGATGCCGCTGAGCCCAGACTTACGAGAGTTTGTCGAGTGCTTGAACTCGCACAAAGTTGAATATCTGATCGTCGGAGCGCTGGCCGTTTCCTGGTATGGGTTTCCCCGCTACTCGGCTGACATCGATTTCTTTATCCGCGCAGACGTAGAGACGGCAGACCGCCTCCTGGCCGCCCTGCGAGATTTTGGCTTCGGCAGCCTGCCGCTGACGGTCGAAGACTTCACTACTCCGAATCGAGTGGTTCAGCTCGGCCAAGAGCCGAATCGCATCGATTTGATGACTTCGATTTCTGGAGTTACCTTTGAAGAGGCTTGGTCGACTCGGGTTGCCGGCACGGTCGATCATCTCCCTGTTCAGTACATCGGCCGCGAGGCGCTGCTGCGGAACAAGGCAGCTTCCGGCCGCCCCAAAGATCGGATCGATATCGAAGCCTTGCGAGAATCGGACCCGGGAATCAGTTAGCTGGTAGTCATCGCGGGGGGACGCTGCGGGAATCGGTCTTGTATTTTTCGAGCAGCGTCTTCATCTGCTTCACCTTTTCGGGGTAGGCCGTATAGAGGTTTTTGAGTTCGCCGAGATCCTCCTGCAGATGGAAGAGTTCGCCGGGGTCGTTGTGTTTTTTGATGCCCTTGCGGTCTCGCCACCAGGCGGGTTCGGCGGGGCCGTGGGTGCCGTTGGAATCGATGAAGACCCAGTCGCCCTGGCGGAGGCCGTACTCGTTGTTGATGCTGTGGTGGACGGTCGCTTCGCGAATGGGGCGGCTGCGTTTACGCCCGAACCAGGCCGCGCTGATATCGTAAGCGTCTTCGGCGGAATCCTGGGGCAGCTTGTAGCCGGTGATGGCGGCGACGGCGGCGATCACATCCGTGTGGCAGACGATTTCCGCTTCGGTACGACCGGCGGGGACGCGGCC
>JBKJLJ010000470.1:0-3691 GCA_046597015.1 Bryobacteraceae bacterium | reverse complement strand
CACCGCCGCCCAGCGCGGCGCTGCCTCCTGGTGCAATCCCGCAAAGCGCGGAATCACCGGCGCCACCGCCGGGGGGTCGGTATCGAGCACCAAAAACTTCGGCTCGCTATCCCGGTGGTGCAGCGAAAACTGCTTCAGCTTCCAATTCAACAACGGCTGCGATCCCGCCGGCAAGCCCTTAACCAAGGGCGCCGCAAACTGCATCGCCGTATGGTTCCGGATCCGCACGACAAAATCCCGCATCGCCACGCACTCTTTGCGGACCGCCTCCGGCGTATTCGCCGCCGGCGCCGGCAGCGCGCGAAACATCTTCTGCAATTTGGCCACCGGGCCCACCGCGTCTTTCTCGTTCAGGATCTCCCACACCATCGGCAGATACTTCGGGCTCAGTTTCGCCTCGGCCGCCAACCTCGCCAGGGTCGCTCCTTGCTTATGCTGAAACCGCCATGCCGCCTGGAAATAATCGGCATAGTCGGTCGGCTGTTTATCGTAGAACTTCAGAATCTGTTGCACCGCAAACTTTTCCCGATCGGTCTCCACCTGCATCGGAAACGGCGCAAACTGCATCCCGTCGGGCGTCAACACCATGTGGCTCGCCACCCCCCGCGCCGCCTGCAAGTACTTATTCAGCAGCGCCGGGGACATCGTCAGCGATTCGCCCGAGTTGTCAAACCCGGCCTGATTCGCCGGGTCCACGGGAAACTCCTTCGTCGGCTGCAAGTCCTGGCCGGTCAGGTCCCGCACCGTGTAGTTGTACTCCGAGTTGCTCAACCGTCTCGCCAGTACTAATCCCGGGTCCCCCGCACTCTTCCGCAACTCTTCCTTACGCACCGCATGAATCCAATTCATCACGCCCTTGCTGCTCTCCGCCGGCGGCTGCGCCATCGGCTTCGGCGGCATGTCGCCCGCCTCCAGCCTTTCCAGCACAAGCGCCCAACGCGGATAGTCCCGCGTCACCATCTCCAGATTGGTGTACCCCTTCAAATCGAACTGCGCGGCGGGGGTCGCCCCGCTATGGCAGCCCGCGCAGTGTTTAGTAATGAAGGGACGTACCGTCTGTTCAAACTGACGGTCGAGGGGGAGCGGAGCCGCCACCGCCGCCGATAAGGCGGCGATAGCCAGCAAAGGGGACGCGATGCGATGAATCATTCTCGTTAGACCAATGCCTGGCCGTAAAGGACCAGCAGCCGGGCCCACGCTTTCTCCGCCAGCGGCTCGTTGTAAACCCCCGAGTCCGGCGGACACCAGCCATGCGCAGCGCCAGCGTAGACCTCGATCTCCGCCGCCAGCTTCGCCTTCTCAAACGTGTCTTTCAACGTCGTCTTGTCGTTCGGAGCCCGCTTATCATCGTTATCCGCAATCGCCACCAGGAACTGCGCCTTCGTCTTCGCGGCCTGCAAATGCGGGCTGTTCGGCATATCCCGAGCCAATCCGCCGCCATGGAAAGAAGCTACCGCTCCGACCCGGTCCGGCATCGCCGCCGCCGTCCGGAACGCCATCGGGCCGCCCATGCAATATCCCTGCGCACCCATCTTTTTATTTTTCGCTACCGACTTCTGGCCGTCCAGCCAACCGATAAACGCCTTCGCGTCGGTCATGTGCGTCGCTTCGCTCAAGGTCTGTGCCATCGGCATCACCTGCGCAATCGGCGTCGCCGCCCCAGCCTCTGCCGTCGGTGACTTCTTCGTCCGGTAGAACGGATTCACGACGAGTACCGAGTAGCCCGATTCCGCCAGCCGCTTACCCATCTGCCGAAACGCTGGGCGCAACCCAAAAATGTCCGGCCAGATCAGCACCCCTGGCGCAGTCCCGCTCGCCGGATGCACAAAGTAGCAATCCGCCGCGCCGTCCGGCGTCGTCACGGTGACGTCGGATTCGACGACCGCCGCGGCATTTGCCACCTGCGGCAACATCATTGACACGCCCGCGCCCAGCAACACGCCGAACTGCTTCCGCGTCACCAGGTGAAGTGCTTCAAACTCCTTCCGGTCTTCTTCAAAATGAATCTGATCACACATAATTGGTCCTCAACTAAACAAAACTAGACTGCCCACTCTGTATCTTACCGCCACATCCTAAGTGCGGATGCCAACCCACCCTCTCCGGCTGTGCGGGAGCATTCCCGGCGACTCGCACCCGGAATACCAATTGCTGATTCCTCGTCTCCCAACCCGCCGGAAGCCGCTCCAATCTTGGATTCAACTGGCCTCGATCGGTCAATAGACGCCCCCAGACACCGTCATCACCCCTCCCGCGGAGCCGGTTGGCCGTAGCGCCGATCAGCACCGTCGGCCTACCTTGCAAATCCGCTAACGCTACCATGCTCGATAGCCTTACCCGGCTCGCCTTCTGCTGTCGCCCCAGCATCTCGAGCGCTGCCGTCGCCGCCCCCATGTCCGATTCCGGCTCTTCCACCGGCCGCTTCAAGTTCTCACTGGGATGGACCCCGCTCTGGTCGTCCTCTCCACCTCCATCGGAACCAAGCCATGCCCAGCTCTCCGATCTGTCGGCTTCTCCGGCTCCCATGAAAAGCTGGACTGACTAATATAGACCAAAGTTGTTTGCCGATCTCATCCGTCGTCGGCGTCGCTTCACGCGGATCGTCCTCTGTTCTCGGTGACAGCTTCAGACCCCTCGCTCGCTTTCGTAAAGTTATGGCGTACGATGAATCCGGTCGCAATATCTCCTTCGTGTCGAGCGCACATGCCGGCAACAGTGCAACTCTCTTGACAACGCCCGTCAACGTTCTTTGCCTACTTACTGCGCCACGTCATAATAGCCCCATGGCCCAATCCTTCGACGTCACCTTCAAGTTGCTCTTCCGCAACTCCCGCGGCGTCCTCTCCAAACTCCTCTTCGGCGAAGTCATCGATTGGCCCAACGTCGAACTCCCGGAAGTCCGCAACCCCCGCGTCGATCTCCTGGCCCGTTGCGCCGACGGCACCCTCCGCCACGTCGAAATCCAACTGCGGAACGAACCTAACTTTGATTTCCGCATGCTCGACTACTACGTCGGCATCCGGCGTGTCACCGGCGAACACCTCCACCAGACGCTCCTCTACGTCGGTCGCCAACCCCTCCGCATCAAGGGCGTCTTCGAATCCTCCTCCACACGCCACGAGTACACCATCCTCAATCTCCGCGAAATGGACGGTGCCGAACTGCTCTCGAGCGAGGATTGGGCCGACAACGAATGGGCTCTACTCACGAAGACGGATCCGGAAAGGGTCATCCGAGTCGTCTTCGATAAAATCCGCGCATTATCTGGCGAGGAGCAGGAAACAGCCGCCACCACATTCGTCATTCTCGGCGGAATAATAGGAATGGAAGACGAAGTCGAAAGGAGATTCAAAGCCGACATGATAGACCTCATGGAAAACGAAATCCTTTTGGCCCGGCCATCCGCAAAGGCCTGGAGCAAGGGCGTCAAGAGGGCCGCGAACAAGCCCGCGAACTCCTCCAGGGCATCCTCGAAGACCGCTTCGGAAAAACCCCGTCCTGGGCCGAGTCAAAGCTCGTCGCCGCCACCCCCGAAACCCTCAAAGCTTGGTCCCACCGCCTCCACCGCGCCGACTCCCTTGAGGACATCCTCGCCTAGCCCGGATTTCTCACAAAGGAGTGGCAAAAGGCCTCGGTTCGTGGCATAACTGGTTTGTCTAGAACGAGTTAATTCTCAGAACGGAGAGGCCTT
>JBKJLJ010000416.1:0-3268 GCA_046597015.1 Bryobacteraceae bacterium | reverse complement strand
GAGAGAATCCGCCAGCTCAGCCAGGAACACTTCGAAACCTACTGGCACCTGTGTCCGGACTTCGTCATCGAGCTGAGCGCACAGGCCGGTTGCGGCCCCCAGGAATCCGAGAACTCTCCCCCTTCCGAAGCCGCAACCGAGTCCGTTGTGCCCGAGTTCCTGGAAAGATCCAAGCCCGATCGTCTTCGCCCCCTGCGCGAAAAGACGCGGGAGTGGCTCCTGAGCGGCGCGCAAATAGGCTGGTTGATCGACCCTGACAGCCGCACGGTCGACATCTACCGCCCTGGACGCGAGCCGGAGGTATTGGTTGGGGTCGACTCGGTCTCTGGCGAAGGTCCCGTAGAAGGTTTCGTCCTCCACCTCCCGCTGGTTTGGGACCCGTTGGCCGATTAGCCGCATGAGTTCCTCCGCACGCTAACCACCGTGATGTCGTCGTTCTGCCCCCACGCCTGCGCCCCCGCCGCAATCCCCAACGGCGGCCCAACCTCCACCCCGCAACCACCCGCGGAAAGCTCCATGTCGCCTACGTTGGCAAAGCTCTCGTCAGCCCGGAATATCGGTGCGCCGTCGGGCAACGCAAGCGGCACTAACCTCACGTCATCCTCGCCGTGACGCCGTCTTTCTGACTGGCCGTACCGCCTGTCGCGAACGCGATAAACTCAAAGCAACCGTGGTTCGAAGCATCACTCTGGAATTGCCGGACGATCAGGCGGAAACCCTGGATCGCCTCGCGGCGAGTTTGCACAGATCCCCCGAGGAAGCTTTGGCGCTCCTCACGCAAGAAGCGCTGCTCCACGAACGGTTCCCGCAGGTAGAATTCCGGGACTCGCTCAGCGGACGCCAAGCCTACGTCGTTGGCTCTTCCCTCGCAGTTTGGGAGGTGCTGATGGTTGCTGAGGAATACGAACTCGATCCGGCTCAGACGGCTGCCCACCTTCAATGGGCCCTGCCGCGAGTGGAGTCGGTCTTGGCCTATGCCCACCAGTATCCAGCCGAAATCCAACAGGCGCTCAAGGAGAATCGCGCGGTGAACATCGCCTTTCTGCCTAAGGGTTCCTGAGCGCACCGGCCGCTTGCGGCCCTCAGCAATCCTTCTCCTGTCAATCCAGGAACTTCCCCCCTTCCGAATCCGCCACCGAGTCCGTTGTGCGCAAGTTCTGGGAGCGGGGCTTCTAATCACCGGATCCCTCCAACAATCTCCGCACGGTAACCACCGTGATGTCGTCGTTCTGGCCCCACGCCTTCGCCGCCGCCGCGATCTCCCCAGCCGTCTTGCCGCTGGTCTCCCGCGTCCGCTCAAACCCAAACAACTCTCTTTGGGCGTTCTCTGCCTCCACGACGCCGTCCGAAAGAAAGGTGATCGACGAACCGCCCGCGAGCTCCATCGTGGACTCCCCGTAGACAACGTCAGGCACCAAGCCCAGCGGCAGCCCGGCGTCTACGTCGCATTCGGTGCCATTCAGGAAGGGCGGCAAGTGTCCCGCGTTGGCGACGGCGACGACTCCGTGCCCGTCGAAGCGCGCGCAGACGCACGTGACAAAGCCGCCGTCGAGCCGCCCGCACAGTACGCGGTTCAATTGAGCCAGCACCTGCCCGGGCGAATCGCTCTGACGAGTGCCCAGCGCGCCCACCACCATCGAAACGATCATGGCCGCCTTGAGCCCTTTGCCGGAGACGTCTCCCGTCACGATCAGCAGACCCCCGTCTTCGAGCGGGATCACTTGGTAGAAATCGCCGCCTACTTCCTGGGCCGGGAGGTAGGCGGCTTCAACGGCGTGATACGCGCTCTCCGGCCGGGCGGCGTTCGAGATCAGTAGATTTTGGATCGTCCGCGCTGCTTCGAGTTCACTCGACATCCGCTGCTTTTCCGCGCCGTCGGAAAGGGAACGGTGCGTCAGAAAAATCACGAAGGCGAGAATCAGGCAGGAAGTGAGGAACGGGTGAATTGGCCCGGAATAGGGGCCAAGTTGCACTGTGTTTAGTCCCAATGCGGATGCCGGTAAAAATCTGGTGTTGCTCGTCAGGAAGTGCGTAAAGTAGATGGCCCACACGCCTATCGAGATAAAACCGGCCGGGATCGATTGCCGCCCACTCTGCCAAGTCACCCAAAGCAGAAGCAAGGCAAACCCGATATGTTGGAAGATAAACGTCGCGAATCCGTAGAACAGTAGACTTGGCAGCGCGCAGGACCAGGCCATCACTCGCATCCAATTTGTCCGCGGAGTGCGGAAAACAGCCCACGTAAATTCGAACAGAACCATATAAGTGACCACCCCGAATGGGAGCCGTTCCAGCCAATTTTGATTCCACGGCGTTCCCTCGAGAGAGATGGCCAGAACCACGTTGAGCCGGCGGTAGGCGATCAGCCCGGCATAGAGCGCCAGCCACAGAATTTCCGGCCGAGAACGTTGGTTGAGAAACATGAGGAAGAGAATGAGAGCCAAGGAAAGCAAGACCACGCCCGCAATGACGTCGGACGTTCGAAGAGCTCGCAGGCCGTCCACGTAAGCCGCCCCGGCCGCCAGCGGAGCGTTCGGTTTGGCCGTAACCAAGTAGGGACCCGGGTCGGGCTGCCGCCACCAAATCGTGGAGCCGCCAGGGAATTCGGCGACCCAGACCCGCACCGCGATGGTGGTGCGGCCAAGAGAAAGAGCCGGTAGTTCGAAGCTTCGGGGGCGGGCTAACTGCGAGGATTTGTAAGTAAAGTTGCCCACTTGGGCGATGAGCTGACCGTTCAGGAAGATCTGATAGTTCTCCGAGATCTTGCCCAGGGTGAGCACCAGGGGCGTCGCTTCCAAACCCGCCGGTAACTCGAACGTGCGCCGCAGCCACAGGTAGCGATCCGGCGCTTCGCTGTTCAGGCTTCGCAGATTTGGGCCTGGCAGAGGACGTGTCTGCCAAGCGGAGTCGTCGAAATCGGAAGCGCTGTAGCGGGGGTCGTCGCCTTCCATCACTCGCCAAGTACCCGAGATGTCGATCCACGGCAGGCTCTGCGCGTTCGCGCTGGCTAAGGCGAGCAGCAAGAACAGAATCGGTTTCATGAAGTTCTCCGCAAGGTGCGCCCCGAGATGCCGTCGTTTTGGTCCCAAGGCCGCGTTCGCGGCTCAACGGGGTGTGCCGAAACCTGGGAATCATAGGGGCTTGTCCGATTTGCGCGAGGTTGCTCGACTAGTCCGTTCAACCGATCCTCCGCACCGCAACCACCGTGATGTCATCGTTCTGACCCCACGCCTGAGCCGCCGCCGCGATCTCCCCCGCCGTCTTGCCG
>JBKJLJ010000415.1:0-6000 GCA_046597015.1 Bryobacteraceae bacterium | reverse complement strand
TCGATGGGCAGCAAAAACTAATTGGCGAATTGACGGTGCGGAATGGGAAAGTGGTTTTTGATTTGAACGGAATCACCCGCGAAGCGTGGGACAGGCTGCCCGCCTCGGGCCGGCGCGGAGGAGACCTAAGTTGGGATGGGCTCGCGCCCAGCCGGCAAACTCCGCCACAGAAGAAGTAGCCCCCTCCCGCTCCAGCAACCGTCGAATCGGTTTGTCAGTCCAAGGGCAGAGTCGCCACCCGAAAAGGCATACAATTGCCAAAGCATGAACCGTCGTCGCTTCCTCTCCTCCCTGGCCGGCGCAGTCCCCTTCTCCGCCCTCGCCGCCCCCCACCGCGGAAAAATCAAAATCACCGCCGTCAAATGCATGATCGTCCGCGGTACTTGGGACTGGAATCTCGTCAAAGTCGAAACGGACGCCGGTATATCCGGCATCGGCGAAGCCTACTGGGGCCCCGGCGTGAAGGACCTCATCCTCAACCAACTCGCCCAGCACATCATCGGCGAAGATCCCCTCAACGTCGACAAACTCTACACCAAAATGCTGATGCGCAGCGCCGGTGCCGGTGCCCAATCCGGCGTCACCGTCACCGCCGCCTCCGGCATCGAAATTGCCCTCTGGGATCTCGCCGGGCGCATCCTGGAAACCCCCTCCTGCAACCTCCTCGGCGGCCGTTTCCGCGACCGCGTCCGCTTCTACCGCACCCTCCAAACGCCCCCCGACGTCCTCGACATGGGCTCCTGGCGCGCCCAAATGCAGGAAGCCAAAGCCGAAAAATTCGGCTGGACCGCCTTCAAAGTCCAAGGTGACGGCATCCCCCCCAAAGCCGACCCCGACTACAAAGAACCCGGGCACGATCTCTACACCCGCGGCCTCACCCTCAAGGACCTCAACCGTATCGGCCGCGCCATGCAGACCGTCCGCGAGTCCCTCGGCCCCGACGTCGATTTCGCCGTCGAAGCCCACTGGCGCTACGACGTCCGCGACGCCATCAAAATGGCGCACGTCATCGCCCCCGCCAATCCCATGTGGCTCGAAGACCCCGTCCCGCCCGGCAACGCCGACGCCATGGCTCGCGTCACCCACGCTGTCGATGTTCCCATCTGTACCGGCGAGAATCTCTACACCCGCAGCGAATTCCGCCGTCTCATCGACATCCAGGGTTGCGACATCGTCCACCTCGATATCCCCAAGTCTGGCGGCTTACTCGAATCCAAGCGCATTCACGACCTGGCCGAAAACTCGTTTATTGCAACGGCCGCCCATAACCCCGCTAGCCCCATTGGGACGATTGCCTCGTGCCACGCCGCCGCCTCGATGCGCGATTTCCGCATCCACGAACTCGCCAAGTACATCGACTGGTGGCAGGACCTCGTCATCCACGATGGACCCATCATCAAGGACGGCTATTTGACGATTCAGGACAAGCCCGGCCTCGGCATCGAACTAAACCCCGACGTAGCGAAAAAGCACTTGGCCCCCGGCGAAGTCTGGTGGGGGTAGATCCCGCTAAAGCACCCGTCTAACGACGTACTGCGGGACTAATCCGGAAGTTCAACGTGGTCTCGCCCGGTATCGGCTCGCCATTCCGTCCCGCTGGCTTAAACACCCAATGGCGTACGGCATCGGAATAGAAAGTCCACAACCTTCCGCCGATACCACCTTTCACCTCCGACGGGTATATTTTCGAAACCCGGCCCCTCGCATCCACGGCCAAGCGCATCGCAATCACCGTTTCACTTCGGACGAGCTGGCGGAAGTCCGGCGGCACCAAAACGTCCGGTTTCCGCACCAGCAGTTCGGGCGGCGTGTATTGAATCGGTGCCGGAGGCCGAATCGGGCTGGCTGGACGGCTCGGCAGTGCGGCCAACGGAGCGGGAAGAATAGGAACTGACGGCTTGTTTCGGGTCACCTCAACCGCCGGCGGAAGGGGTAGCTCAGCTGGCCGGGATGCGGGTGCCGCCGGCCCCGTTAAACGGAACGGTCGAGCCGTTTGCGTTGGCTTAAGCACGGCGCTCGAAGGCGCCGGCGCCGGCACCCCGTTCGGAGGGGTCGTGCTCCGTGCATTCCCGCCTGGCGGAACTGAGCGGCTATCATTGCCCGATCCGGCGCTCCCGGAGTTGACCAGACTCAGCTTGATCGCAGTGGCCAGTTCTCTTTCCGCTATTTGGCGGACAGCCGGGCTCTTTTCCGTACGAACAAGATTTTCAAGAATGCTGCGCGTCGCTGGGTTTAACTGCCAGCCGCGAGCAATGGATTCCAGCGCCGCCGCCCGAACTCTCTCGCTTCTGTCTCTTCGCGCCGTTTCGGCGAGTAACGGCAGAGCCTCCGGATCGGCCCGGCCGCGACGGGCCAGATCGCGAACGGCAATCTCTCGCAGGGTGCTGTTCTCATCATTGCGAATCCACATCTTCAGCGATTGCAGCGCCTTTGCCTCCTGGTTGGTCCCGCCGTCGGGTTCGACCGTTCGCGCAGCGGGCCCGGAAGTTTCCCCTCTAGCCAATCGCTTGCGACTCGGCACAACGACAACGGGAGAAAATTGCTCACCGCTTGCCGCGCTCAACTGCTCTGCCTTGGGAACCGTGGAAAACTCTTTAACTCGCCACCCAATCAGCAGGAGAAGGACTACGGCCGCCGTCGTCAGCGCGACCCATTTCGTTCGCGCGCCATCCCATTCCCGGGGGGCGGCTGCAGCTTCGACAGCGTGATTCTCGGCAAGCGAAAGCACTTCGCTCTCTCGAACGGGAACCGATCGAAACACGACGCGATTGTCCGTATCGGGTGGAACTCTCAAAGGGTCAGGTCCCGGCCGCGGGGCAACCATCCAAGGCCGTGTCGGGAAAATCTCTCCGACACTCGCAACTCCCCCTTGGCCGTTGCTGTCTCCCACTACATGCAGCCGCCCTTCCCCGGCCGTATTCTTTTGTTGCCGGATTACCAGCACCGGAACAGGCCGATGAGGCAACAGATCCAGAAGCAGTTCGTCCTGACGATCCAGATCTAACGAACCGTCATTCCGGCTTCGGTAAAAACCAATCACGTCGCTCAGCGGCTGTACCATTCCCAACTCGTCCCGCAACTCGGATTCAAGAGCGCGAAAAGCTGGCCCTTCGGAATATCGGCAGTTGAGAGGAACCAAGGACGTTACTACGAACGTGTTCCCGGTATGCTCCCCCAGCAGTAGCCCACAAACTTCAAGCCCCCGCTTCGGAAGCGCGTTCGCCGCCTCCGTGATTCGGAGTGCCAATTGACTCGCCAATCCGGACGGAAGTTGCAGCCCGAATCCGTCCGCCGTAACGATATTGACTTGTTCCAGTGTAGCCATAAGTGCCCCTATCCGAATCAACTGAAGCGCACTGGACGATCCCTCTCCACAGGTCGCAGCCAGAGTATGCGTTCCCGCCACTGCCCCCGATCGTCGGCCTCCAGACGCTTGCGCAATGCTCGCATTTCGGAAGATGTCCCGACCGCGAAAACTGTAACAAGCCACCCCCCAAATTCCTACGATACCTGCGGACTCCCCGCCAAACGCTCCGTGCAGCGGGAATCGACGCGCGAAAATCCTTACTCCGGATTGGGATTCAACCCCGCCTTCCCGGCCGCCAAGCCAGCGAGCCCCCGCAACCCACCCTTTGAACTCGGCGGCGGACGTACCGGGAACCATCACCGTCTAGTTCGGCAAAACTGAAAAGCCGCCGACGGTAACAGGGTGCTGGCGAACTGGCGTGGGGCGGACGTTGCAAGGCCCACTGGAAGAGTTCCTACAGGCTGCCCGAGCGCCAACTGGTTTCACGATACCGTCGTACTTGCGGGCAGGTTCGCCCACAAAACCCAGGGGGCACCGATGAGTGACGCCTTGGTAAGTTCGACCGTGGGGAGCCTCATAGACGGCCGGCCAACTCTACAGGAAGTCCGTTCGCCTAGTATACGAATTCAGAATACCCATTTGTGTTCGCTTGTAAAAAGGCAGTAGGAGATACGACACGGAAAACGTTCCCGAGATAGCAAGAACGGCAAAGAGAGCCGAATCCAGGAATTCCTGCGAAAACCCGGATCGCAGGAACAGCCGTTGCATTACGACCAATGTCGGCACATGCAAAAGGAAAATGAGAATCGACTGCTCCCCGCAGGACTTCACCCACGGTGCCTTGCAAAACGCTGCAATCGACCCGGTGTTCAAATATCCCGATACGAGAAACAACAACGAAACCGGCAAAATTGGGCCGTGCACTACATAAAAGGCGCCCGGTGCCCCCGCCAGATAAATCGCCGTCGTTAACGGAAGAAACAGTGCGGCTGCAAGGAACAGAAACGTCGTGTCCCGCTCCAGGATCTCCACCAACTTTCCCCTCGTACTATTTTGGAGCATCAATGCGGCGGTGCCTCCGGCAAACATCTCAATGACATGCGAAACCGGTTCAACGTGATAGAGCACCAAAGTGGAAGGATCCGACGAGTAGGGGCGGAGAAATAACAGTCCAATCCGCAGGAACACCAGTGCGGCGACTGTTATGAAAAGTCGGGACGCACGCCAACTCTGCAAACCGAGAAATCGAATGAGGGGCAACAACATGCCGCCGAAAAGCAGCGGAGTTACGGACCAGGCGGGACCATTAAGCTCGGTCACGAGGGCACCAGCCATCCCCCAGCGGAACGATTGAAGTCCAGTTAACCACCAGATTGACTCAGCCCAGATAGCTGCAAGCGAGTGCCCATCGAGTCCAAAGTAGAGAAAGGGCAACAGGGTTACGAATCCCAGCATGTGGACCGGGTAAATGCGCGCAAACCTATGCATCGCCAACGTCCCCCACGTCTCATGCCAAAACGAGGAAGTCTGGCAAAGAATGAAGCCCGAAAGCGCGAAAAAAACCGCCGAAACAATTCCACTTACCAAAAACAGACTAAGCTTCTTGCCGATCAGAGCTGCTGGCGCAATGTGTCCTATCGCCAGGATCGAACAAAATAAAAACCGAATCAAATCGATAGTGCCAGCGTATTCCCTTGACGCTGAGCCGCTGGGACGTGCGTATCCGCGATTGTTACTAATAGAAACTTGCACCTGGATGAAATTAGGGTAACACCAAGTAATGCACAGTGGGGCATCGCAGAAAGTGGAGCGCAGCCCCCCACCCGCGGCACAGGGTCCTGCCGCTTTTGTCGCCCAAAACAACTTGGCACCACTTAGTTCGGTTGCCTTCTTTCGCTATCTTGTTTCGTTGCTTCGCACTGAGCGTGGCCCCCGCCTTACTCCAGCAGCCAGCAGTACAACTTATAAGCCAGCATCGCCTTTGGGGAAAGAAATCGTATTCGCGGCAAATCGTCCCGACCGATAGTCCGAGAGCCCGGCGTCGTTGTTGTCTTCCTTGCTCAGGTCCTCGCCGCCCGAGCGCTGATGGCCACGCCACGCCATCCCGCAACGAGCAAGTCCCCGATGAGTGAATACGTCCTCGACGATCAGTGGGGTCGTATCGTATTCGATGGCTGAATGCCGAAGATCGAGCGCGGGAAGTTTCTCCGAATCCTATTCCGGTCCTTCTGCCAACGCCATGATCACAGCCCCGGGCCCTTCCGGCTTCCCAACAATGGGGTCAAAAATGTCGAACTCGGGAGGATACCGGCCGAGTAAACAAACAGTCCTTCATCGGAAGTTCTCCACCAGAATCAGATTACTGGAGAGCCGATCGAACAGTCCATGAAGCAGCGACCGGCCGTCCGGCGACAATGCCAGGCCAAAGGTAAACGGCTTCTCTATGGCGGTCAGCACCTTCCGCCTGGACGTGGAAAACTCGTAGAATTCGAGCGCAGTGCGGGCATTGGACCTGCGCTCTCCAGAGATGAAGTAGATTCCTTTCTTCACCGGTATGAAGTTCGTCGAATAGCTGAGCCCGTCGATCACCAAGGTCTCCTCGCCACCATCGCGAGGCACCTTCCAGATTGAGGTGGGAGACCTTGGTGATCGACGGGCTCAGCTATTCGACGAACTTCATACCGGTGAAGAAA
>JBKJLJ010000283.1:0-3364 GCA_046597015.1 Bryobacteraceae bacterium | reverse complement strand
GAGGGTGGATTGTCCGGAGGAGACGTCGTAATCGAAGACGCTGGAGGGCGTGATCATGCTTTGGTAGCTATAGCGGTACGTTTTGGTGGCGAAGACGGCGTTGCCGGATGGGAGGGCGGTGAAGACGGGTTCGGGGAAGGAGAGCGGCTTCCACTTGCCGGTTTTGAAGTCGAGATGCCGGAGGGTGTTGACGGCTTCGGCCTTTTCGACGGCGACGGCGAAATCCTGGAAGAGGTCGAGGCCCTGGAGGAGGACGTTGGGTTGATGGGGGAGGAAATCCTTCCAATTGGCGAGGGCGGGGTTGGAGACCGGGACGGTCATGACCTTGAAGTTTTTGGCTTTGTCGCGGTTGGTGCGGATGTAGAAGAGCCCATCGCGGTGGTCGACGGTGTAGCGGTGGCCCTTTTCGCGGGGGAGAAAGATCTTCATGGGATCGACGGCGGCGCGGGCGGAGGGGACGTAGCGGATTTCCGTGGTGTCCGTGCTGCCGCTGCCGATCATGATGTACTTCATGTCGCGGGTTTGGTTGAGGGCGATGTAGTAGAGTTCGTCGGTATCTTCGTAGAGAGGGCCTTCGACCTTGGTGCCGAGGGCGAGGCGCCAGAGTTGGTTGGAGCGCTTCGTGACGGCGTCTTCGGTGGTGTAGAGGAGGGTTTTGTTGTCGGCGGCCCATTCGAGGCTGGTGACGCGCTCGGCGGAGTCGGGGAGGGTTTGGCCGGTGGCAAGATTACGGACGGAGAGCTTGTATTGGCGGAAGCCGGTGGTGTCGGAAGTATAGGCGACGAGGTTTTCGTCGGGGCTGACTTTGAGGGCTCCGAGGCTGAAGAATTTTAGGCCCTGGGCGAGTTCGTTGAGGTCGAGGACGATTTGTTCCGGGGCTTCCATGGAGCTTTTGCGGCGGCATTGGATGGGATACTGCTTGCCGGCTTCGGTGCGGGAGTAATAGAAGTGGGTGCCGCGGAGTTGGGGGACGGAGAGGTCGGTTTGTTTGATGCGGCCGAGGAGTTCTTTGTAGAGAGCTTCGCGGAAGGGGTCGAGGTGTTTTGTGAGTTGCTCGGTGTAGGCGTTTTCGGCTTCGAGGTGGGCGGGGACGGCGGGGTTTTGCTTTTCGCGGAGCCAGAAGTAGGGATCGTTGAGGGTGGCGCCGTGGCGGACCTCGGTGTGATCGATGCGTTTGGCGACGGGGGCGGGCTGGGCGAGGAGGAGGGGGGCTAGGAGGAGGAGAATGAAGCTGAGACGCATCCTCCTAGGATAGTAGGAACTTCGTGAACTCGCGTTCTCCGTGGACGTCGGTGAGGCGCATGTCGCGGCTTTGATACAGATAGGTGAGCTTGAGGTGGTCCATGCCGATGAGCCGGAGGATGGTGGCGTTGACGTCGTGGGTGTCGACGGGGTTGTCGACGGGGCGAAGGCCGAACTCGTCGGTGGAGCCGTAGACCTTGCCGCCTTTGATGCCTCCGCCGGCCATCCACATGGAGAAGGCGTAGGGGTGGTGATCGCGGCCGTTGGCTCCCTCCGCTAACGGCGTGCGGCCGAATTCGGTTCCCCAGATGACGAGGGTCTGGTCGAGGAGGCCGCGGGCTTTGAGATCGGTTAAGAGGCCGGAGATGGGGAGGTCGCTCTTGGCGGCCATCTTGGTGTGGCCTCCGGTGAGGTCGTTGTGGGCGTCCCAGTCGTCCCCTTGGTGGGTGCCGGAGTAGAGCTGAATAAAACGCACGCCGCGTTCGGCGAGACGGCGGGCGAGGAGACACTTGCGGCCGAAATCGTCGGTAGCCTTCTCGCCAATGCCGTAGAGCGCCTTGGTGGCGTCGGATTCCTTAGAGATATCGACGGCGTCCGGGGCGGCTGCTTGCATCCGGAAGGCTAGTTCATAAGAAGCCAGACGGGCTTCGAGATCGGAATCTCCGGGGCGGGCGGCGAGATGCTGCTGGTCGAGCTTGTTGATGAAGTCGAGTGTTGATCGCTGGGTCTTTTCGGCGACGCCGGCGGGGGTGGCGAGGTCGAGGATGGGGTGGGCGCCGCTGCGGAAAACGGTGCCCTGGTAGATGGCGGGGAGGAAGCCGGCGCTGTAGCCCTGGGGGCCGCACTTCATGGCGCCGTCGGACATGACGACGAAGCCGGGGAGGTTGTCGTTCTCCGAGCCGAGACCATATAGGGACCAGGAGCCTAGACAGGGACGGCCGGGGAATTGGGAGCCCGTGCTGCGGAGGTACATGGCAGGAGCGTGATCGAAAGCGTCTCCATAACAGGAACGGATGACGGCTAGGGAGTCGGCGTGTTTGGCGATGTTGGGGAAGAGGGCGGAGATCTCGGTGCCGGATTGGCCGTGGCGCTGGAAGGCCCAGGGAGAGCCGCGCATGATGGCTTTCGTGAAATCGATGCGGCTGGTTTTGAGGCCCTTAACGAACGACGCGGGGATGGTTTGGCCGCTGCGTTTGGTGAGCTCGGGCTTGGGGTCCCAGGTGTCAATGTGGCTGACGCCGCCGTGCATGAAGAGGTAGATGATCGTCTTGATTTTCGATGGGACATGGGGCGGTTTGGCTCCGGCCTGGAGGAGCGACGCGGCGGCGAGGGCTCCGAATCCGGCGCCGGTTTTGGTGAGGAAGTTGCGACGATTCAGCATGATATCAGTCCACGTAGAGAAATTCGTTGAGGTTGAAGAGGCCGCGGAGGAGTTCGGTGAGAGCGGCTTCGCGGGAGCCCGAGTTTTGTTCCTGCTGGGCGAGGAAGGCTTCGGCGAGCTGGCGTTCGGAGGGGGTGGGAGGACGGACGAGGACGCGCTGCCAAGCGGCTTCGATGGGGTCGCCGGTGAGGGATTGCGCGACGAGTTTGGCTTGGCGGAGGAGGAAGTCGCCATTGAACAGAGATAGAGACTGGGGGGCGGAGGTGGAGGACTCGCGGCGGGCGCAGGTTTGCATCGATTCGGGGGCGTCGAAGACCTCCATCATGGGGAGACGGAAGGTTCGTTTTTGAATCATGTAGACCGCGCGGCGGGTGTGTTCGGCGGGATCGGTGGAGAGGACCCAGGTGTCGTCGGGGCGGCCGATGAGGCCGAAGAGTTCTTCTTTGCTGAGGGGCGGGACGACGGGTTTGCCGTGCATCTTGAGGTTGAGGGAACCGGCGGAGAGGAGGACGGCGTCGTGGATTTCCTCCGACGAGAGGCGGCGGCGTTTGGCGTGGGCGAGGTAGATGTTTTCGGGGTCGGTGGGGGTGAGGCCGGCGGACTGGCGATAGGTGGCGCTGGTCATGATGAGGCGGTGCAGCTGCTTGATGGATCCGCCTTGGGCTGAGAATTCGGAGGCGAGCCAATCGAGGAGTTCGGGATGGGAGGGGGGCGCGCCGCGGGTGCCGAAATCGTTGGGGG
>JBKJLJ010000237.1:0-3872 GCA_046597015.1 Bryobacteraceae bacterium | reverse complement strand
GTGGTCGGGCAAGTTATTGTCGTGGGCGATGTCGGACCCGATTAAGCTGACGCCGCGGGCGGTGACGTTTGATCCGCGAGCGCGGACGGGGAGCCCGGGGCCGTTAAACTTATGGCTGTATCGGCGGATTGCGAACAAGGCGAATTTTGCCGGGGCTTACAACGATATTTCTCTGATCAACTGGCCCCAGAACGACTATTGGCTGGGGAATTTACACGACGTACCGGAGGCGGAGGCGGCGAAGCATTTGGCGGGCGGCAAGCAGCTTTCGCTGAGTTTGCTGTATTGGATGCAGACGGAGTGTCCGCGCGAGGATGGCAAGCAGGGCTGGAAGGGGCTGCGGTTACGGCACGACTTGGCCGGGACCGAGGATGGGCTGGCGAAGTACCCGTACATTCGGGAGTCGCGGCGTATATTGGCGGAATTTACGGTAGCGGAGCAACATGTGGGGACGGACGCGCGGCGGCAAGTGGCCGGGCCGGCGGCGGAGGCCGCGGAGTTCGCCGATACGGTGGGGATTGGGAGCTATCGGATCGACTTGCACCCGTCGTCGGGGGGTGATAATTATGTCGACGTGAGTTCCCTACCGTTTCAAATCCCGATGGGGGCGCTGATTCCGCAGAGGGTCGAAAACCTATTGGCGGGATGCAAAAACCTGGGGGTGACGCACATTACGAACGGCTGCTATCGGCTACACCCGGTGGAGTGGGGCATTGGCGAGGCTGGCGGGCAGATTGCGGCGGAGGCGGTGATGACGGGTCAGCCGCCGCGGAAGATTCGGAATGATAAGAAGTTGTTGGGGGCGCTGCAGGCGAAGATGACGGCGCAGGGGATTGAGTTGGCTTGGCCGAGGACGACGGCGCGGTAGGAGCTATTACGCCCTCGATGCACCCAAGGCGTCGGGCTTGCGGCGTGTGGTAGTGTCAGGCGATGAAGCGTAATCGCGTTCCCGGCATCTTCTCCACGATTTGTGGCGTTATGGTTCTGGTGTTGGCGGCGAGCGTGCCGCGTAGCGAGGCAGCAGACGGAGGAGCGGCCGCCGTTGTACGCGTGATGTCGTGGAACATAGAGAGCGATTCGTTCGTGCGAGATCCGGCCGCGTTTCGGGCACTGGTAAGCAGGGCGAAGGCCGATATCCTTCTTCTGGACGAGGTGGCTCCTTCCACAACCGAGTTGCAGCTTCGGGACGCCCTCCCGTCCCAGGGCGAGCACAAATGGCACGTTGACACCGGACTGAGTGGCGGGCGCCAGCGCGGCGTCATCGTCAGCCGTTGGCCGCTGGAGCGCGTGCCGGAACTTGCCAACATGGTGCCGTATCCCGAAACCGAACGCGGCCGCCTCTCCGAGCGGATGTTGGCGGAGAACGAACTTAAGCCCCACTTCGCGATGGACGTCGGTATTCCCGTCAATGGTGCGATCATCCTGGTTGGAAAACGTCGTCTGCTGGTGGTCGCGATCGACTTGCAGTGTTGTGGAAACGACCCCGCAAGCTGGCAAGAGGATCGGCGGGGAGTCGAAGTCCGGGAGATCCGCCGCCGTATCCGACTCGTACTTGGGCGGACGCGCGTCGACGGTATCGTGATGGCCGGCGACTTCAACTTAGTGAGCACGGTGATGCCCCTGGTACACTCTAGCGGGCCGTATCCGGCACCGCACTCTGGACTCATCGCCGCGGAACTCTACCACCGGAACGGACTAGACACCTGGACCTGGGACGGTCGCGGAACCCGCTTTACCTCTACGCTCATGGACGTGCAACTTTACAGTCCGCACACTCTCGAACTGCGAGAAGGCTACGTGCTGGATACCGCGAATCTTTCGCCAACCGAGCGCGGTCAACTCAAGATCGAGCCAGATAGGGCATACAAGCTGTCAAAGCACCTGCCACTGGTAACCGAATTCGTCTGGCGGTGAGGGGTCACGCCGAGTGACAACAGCCCCGCCAGGTCACTTAGCGTGGGGAAAGCTGAATTCCGGGTTAGAAGAAGAAGCGCATGGCGAACTAGATTTGCCGGGGGTTGCCCACTTGTGGGTTGTTGCAATCAAAGTTGCCGTCGGCGAGGCGTAGGCGCATGAGGCGGGCGTCGATGGCGGCCGGTTGTCCAGTGGCGGCGAGGATGCCCGCGCCGTAGATATTGGCACCGCCGGCGAAGACGAAGTTGTCGACATTGAACAGGTTGAAGAACTCGACAAAGAACTGGAGCTTGGCGCGGTCGGCCATAAGCTGGAAGCTCTTCATGATGCGAAGGTCAAAAGTGCTGGTGCCGCGGTTGCGGAAGTTGTTGCGGGGCAGCGGCTTGCCGGCCGCGAGATAGGGCCGATCGTTGTTGTTCCCGTCACCGTCGAGATCGATGCCGGCGACGGCCTTGAAGGGCAGACCGGAGCGGACGCGGAAGATACCGCCGGGTTCGAAGCCGAGCGGCGGACTGTAGGTGCCGTCCGAGGTGAACTGGTGGCGGGTGTCCATATTCGCGTAGTTGTATTCCGGCTTGAGGTTAAAGGGGGTTTCGTAAACGAAGCCGCCGGAGTCGCGTTCGTTGTCGTCATCCGAGAAGTTCTCAGAGATCGTTTAGAACGACTGGGATTGGACCTTTTTGTTGCGGTATTGAGCCGAGATGGTGGCGGCGCGATACATGTCGCGAGAGGAGCTTCCGCGGACGGTGAATTGGTCGACGGTGGGGAAGGGGCGGACGCCGAAGAAAGGACGCTGGGAGAGGTCGGTGGGACGGAGCGTCGGGATGGGCAGGTTGTAGTTCCGGTTGCGGAGCAGATTGACGGTGTTGACGTAGTGCAACTGGGCACCGACGGTAAAGCCTTTCATGATCTCGGACTCGGCACCGAAGCCCATTTGGAGGGCGCGGGGATTCTTAAAGTCGGCACCCATCGAGAGTGGATTTGCGTTGGCGAAGGGATCGCGGGTGGTTCCACCGGCGGCAAAGGTGGCGACGGGCACGACCGCGCCGTTGGGATCGGTTACCGTACCGTTTACTTGCGCCTTATTCGCGTCGGTTTGGGCGACGACAGGAGCGAAAAACAAAAGAAGAGACAGTACTTCGCGGAGGAAGCGAGTCCTGTGCATAGGTCTCCGGAAACCTGATGTTCTGCCAGGCGACCGAAGCGTTGCTTCAGGACGATGACGGAATGCGGCCCAAAATTTGGAGGGCGAACCAAATGACGGCAAATAAAAGAAGAGCAGCGCCGACGGGTCGCGCGCCGGGTCGACTCGCTAACGCTACGAGACCAACAGCGGAAACTGCCGCGACGGCGGAGAGGACAAAGACGGAGTAGAAGAGCGGGGATCCACCTTGAGGAACACCGAGACCGAGAAGGAGGCCGACACCAGCGACGGCGAGCCAGCGGTGACCCGCGACAGGTAGCATTATGACTTCGAAAGCGAGGTAACCGACGCCGATCGCAGCGGCCGCCTCGACAAAGCGAGGGGAGGCGGGGAGAGCGAGCCAGAGTGAGACGGTTTGGCTGACCGCGAGTGCGGCGGCAAACGCCACGGCCTCGCGCCGACCACGAGCGGCGAAGCCGATCGTGAAGAGCAGCAAGAGCCTGGCCCAACCAGAGAAGGCTTGCGCGACACCGTCGAGAGCGGCGGGAATGGCGTCCTGGCCGCCCCCAAAACGGAGGTCGGCGTCGAAGACCGCGCCGGAGAAGACCTGGCGGGCGACTTCGCCGTTGCGGCGAGCGGTGAGCACGTGGACGTGGTTAGCGACAAGGGCCTGCGCGAGGCGGCATATAACGCGTGGCGACGCGGGGACTGAGGTGAACTTATAGGTACAAACAAGTTCCTGACCGTCGGGGACGCAGGCTCGGCTAGCCAGGGTTGCGCCTTGGATCTGATAGGCGTTGTCGAGAGACGATTC
>JBKJLJ010000234.1:0-4697 GCA_046597015.1 Bryobacteraceae bacterium | reverse complement strand
GTAAATTCGTTCGTCTCCGATACTTCCGCCGATAAGCGCGCGAAATATATCGCCGAACTTCTGGCCACCCCGGAGTGGGTCGACAAATGGACTATGTTCTTTGGCGACCTCTACCGCAACACCGACACCGTCCGCGCGACCAACACCAACCGCTTCGCCGACGGCCGGGAGGCATTCTACAAGTGGACCAAGGACGCCCTCACCGCCAACCTGTCTTATGACAAGATGGCGACCGCCTTGATCGCCGGGACGGGCGAGAATTCGTTCGTCAAGGGCGAACTGAACTGGCAGATTGGCAACCGCGTCGCTAACGGCCCGGTGCAGGACATGTACGACCAGATGGCTTCGAGCACCGCGGACACGTTCCTCGGCGTCAGCCATTTCAACTGCATCATGTGCCACAACGGGCGCGGCCACGTTGATACGCTTTCGCTGTGGGGTCGCGGGGCCACCCGGACGCAGGCCTACGGCATGTCGGCATTCTTCGCGCAGACTACGATGACCGCAGTCCGGCCAGTGCCTGAGAACCGGAACTACAACTACTGGAACCTGGGCGTCAACATCCGCGGGGTCTATTCGCTCAATACGACGACCGGCAACCGGCCTGCGCGCACGGCCATTGGGTCCAGCACGACGGCGGCTCCGACCTACCCGTTTGCGGCGTCTGGTGAGAAGCCCGGCAACGGCGAAAACTGGCGCGAGGCATTGGCTCGCAACGTGATTGCCGACCCGCTCTTCGCCCGGGCCATGGCCAACTACCTCTGGCGGGAATTAATGGTCAAGGGCCTAGTGGAACCGGCCAATCAGCTCGATCCCGCCCGGCTCGATCCCGACAACCCCCCTCCGGCCCCCTGGACCCTGCAGCCCTCGAATGCTCGCTTGCTCAAAGATCTCGGCGACTTCTTCGTCGACCAAAAGTTCGACCTCAAGGCGCTGATGCGGGTGATCACCACCTCGGACGCCTATCAGCTCTCCTCCCGCTACGAAGGGCAGTGGAACCCTTCCTGGGAATCGCTGCACGCCCGGCGACTGGTTCGCCGGTTAACGGCGGAAGAGATCTACGACGGCATCCAGCAGACGAGCAACATTCCGAGCGTGATCACTTTCGGGGTCAATTCCAACGACCGGACCAAAACGCGCACCGTGAATTGGGCTATGCAGACGCCCGCCCCGGCGGCCCGCGGCGGAGCGGCGGCCTTCCTGAACGTTTTCTATCCGGGCGATCGAGAGGACACCGAACGTCGCCGCGACGGCTCCGATCAGCAGGCCCTCACGCTCATGAACAATACCTTTGTCATGACCCGAACCCGCCAAGCGGGCACCGGACCAACCTCCAGCCTCCTCCGTCAGGTGATCAACCTCGACGATCGGCAGATGGTCGACACGTTGTTCCTCAACGTCCTGTCCCGCTACCCGAATGAGTCGGAGCGGACTTCTTCCATCAACGCCCTCCGCTCGGGAAATCGTTCCCTCCAGGCTGAAAACCTGCTGTGGACGCTCTATAACAAAGTCGACTTCACCTTCAATTACTAAGGAGCCTCACCATGTCCAACGAAGCCAAATTTCTAAACCTGGTCGAGAAGCTCCCGCACGCTCACGTGCCGTTCTTCCGCCGGCCCTTCGCCTCCCGGCGGGATTTTTTCAAGGTTCTCGGCGCAGGCGTCGCCGGTTCGTTTTTAGCCGGTAACGCCAACGCCCAGCTCATTCGGAGCCAGAACGTTACCACGAAGAACACGGCCAAAAACGTGATCTTCATCCTGCTCACCGGCGCTCCGTCCCATACCGATACCTTTGACCTGAAGTTCATCGACGGCGTCTCGCCGGCCGGCTTCAAGCCCGAGATGATCAAAGGGATGAACTTCAACACCGGCGTCTTCCCGAAGATCGCGGCGCAGTTGGACGACGTCGCCGTCGTCCGCAGCGTCCGGGCCTGGGCCGCGCAGCATACGCTGTCCCAGACCTGGGTGCAGATCGGCCGCAGCCCGGCCGCCGCGCTGGGCGACATCGCTCCCAACATCGGCTCCATTGTCGCGATCGAGAAGAAGCCCGAGCGGACCCCCGGCCAACTGTTCCCGACGTTCCTGGCCCTCAACGCCGACGGCGCCGTCGGCTCCGGCTATCTGCCGGCCAGCTATGAGCCGTTCAAAGTTACCCCCAACCCGGCCGGCCTCGCCAACACCACCAACGTCGACGGCGTCACCCGTTTCAACGAAAAGTTCGGCTTGCTCGAAACGCTCGACAACCCCCTCCGCATCAACTCGCCCAACGCCGAGGTGATGCAGGACTACGGCGATTTTTACAAGTCGGCCCGCGGCCTCATGTACAACCCCACGGTCGATAAGGCGTTCAAATACACAACCACCGATAGCGCCCGCTACGGCAATACCGGCTTCGGCAACGCGCTTCTAACGGCCAAGCAGGTGCTGGAAGCCAACTCCGGAACTCGCTACATTCAAATCACGCTCGGCGGCTGGGACATGCATTCGAACATCTACTCGCAGGCCGCCAACGTGAACAGCATGTTCAGCTTGGGGCGGACGCTCGACAACGGGTATGGCACCTTGCTCGCCGACCTGAAGGCCAGCGGCATGCTGAACGAAACCCTCATCGTCATGATGGGTGAGTTCGGGCGCACCGTTGGCCCGCTGAACGACCAGATGGGTCGAGACCACTACACGCAGCAGTTTGCGACCTTCGCCGGCGGCGGCATCAAGGGCGGCCGAGCCATCGGCGCGACCGACGCCCAGGGCGCTCGCACCACCGACTTCGGCTGGAGCGAAGGGCGCGACATCCGGGTTGAGGATATCGAGGCGACCATCTATTCCGCGCTCGGCATCAACTGGACCAACGTTCGCTACGACGATCCGTTCGGCCGCGGCTTCGAGTACGTCCCCTCGGCCGGCGAGGGCCTTTACAAGCCGGTTCACGAGCTTTGGGGCTAAACTCGTAGGTAGATGACGCGCGTTCAACTTTTTTATAAGCTTTCCCGGCCGGTGGACGACGTTTTGATGAAGAACATCAACAACGCTCACGCCCTGTACGGGATCGAGCAGATCAAACTCCAGCCGTCTCTCGACCAGATCCTGGTCGAGTACGACGCGTCGCGGCTCTCGATCGACAAGGTGGAGAACAACCTCCACCGCGCCGGCATTCCGGCCACGCGGGTCGTTAGCGAACCGGTGAGTACGCCGCCGCCCGCCACAGCGTAATCTCCATCCACTGCGAGATCTGCCCGCCGCTTTCAATCGACTCGGCGCGGACCTTGTGCCACTCCGGATCGGCCATAAACGCCGCCCAAGCGCGCTCCCGTTCGCCGAGGTCGGCAAACGGCGTCAGGTAGACGAGATTCGGCATGTGCGGCCCAGCGAGGGTGCTGCTGTAGAGCACCGGGTTGATCCCGAGGCGGTGGAAGATCTTGATTTCCGGCCCGGCGAAGCGCTCGTGCAGAAGCTGCCATTGCGGCCACGACGGCGAATGGTAAAGCCGCATCTCGAAGATCCTGCCCTTTTGGCTCGCCCCTGTGACGAGCTCCGGAGAGTAGCTGGTGGGCTCGAGCAGGGTGACGGCCGAGTCGGCGCTGACGGGCGGGGTCAACCGGGTCTTCGCCCAATCGTCTAGTGAAGCGTAGCCGCGCAGCGTGGCCACCTGGGGCATTTGTGCCGCGATCACCGCGTCCATCACGATGGCCGGGCCGTCGTGCGCGGGCAGCCAAGTCTCCTGAATCCAAGCGTGAAGCGCCGCCATTTGGGCTCCCTGGTGGAGCACGTAGGTCTCAAGGACGTAGAGCTTCGTTTTCTGGTCTGGCGTCGGTTGGGTAAGCACGGTAATAATTGAGAATACCGAATGCGCGTCGCCCTCGCCCTCCTCACCACCTTCGCTCTCTATGGGGCCGACTATCGGACGCCCGCCGGTACCCGCTCCGCTGTCCGCCGCCCCGGTGGCGAGACGATTCTGCCGGGTGGCAGAATGCTGGCTCCATTGGGCCGCCAGTTTCAAACCGGACCGGGCATCTGGGGGCTGGCCGTTTCGCCCGACGGCAAACACATCGTCTCCTCCGACGGCGGACCGAACCGGTACTCGCTGACCGCCTTTGAGCAGAACGCCGGAACGTGGCGGCCCAAGACGATTGAAGCGCTGGGCGGCCGACCGAAGCCGGCCGACGATGATGACGACGAGTTCCGCAGCGTCTTCATGGGCCTGGCGTTTGAAAACAACAATGAGATCTGGGCCAGCGAGGGCAACTCCGGTCGGGTCCGCCTCGTCGACATCGGCAGCGGGAAGCAAAAGCAGATCTTCGACCTGAACGGCGACGGTTTCAAGGATTCGTACTCGGGCGACCTGGCGCTGGACCTGAAGCACGGCCTGCTCTACGTCGTTGACCAAGCCAACTTCCGCGTCGTGATCTTCGATACGAAGAAGAAGCGTAAGCTGGCTTCGTTCCGTACCGGACGCCTGCCGTTTGCGATCGCCCTCTCGGCGGATGGTCGACGCGGCTACGTCACCAATATCGGCATGTTTGAGTACAGCGCCGTCCCGGGAGCCGACGCCAAACAGGCGCGCTCGACCGGGCTGCCGTTCCCGGCCTTCGGGTTTCCCAGCGCTGAATCCGCCGCGGGGGCGACCCGGACGAATGCCTCCGGGGTGCCGGTGGCCGTGCCCGGGCTAGGCAGTCCGAACGTGAAGGAGTCGAACAGCGT
>JBKJLJ010000193.1:0-4849 GCA_046597015.1 Bryobacteraceae bacterium | reverse complement strand
AGGTTGGGATCCGGCACGCCGGACAGCAGTAACGTCTCGGTGACGAAGGTGCTGGTATAAGTGTCGGCGCCTATCAACGTAATGACTGCCGAGAGAAAGAAGGTCCCAGTGAAATTTCCTTGGGCGTCGAAATTCCAGCCATAGTGCTTCAACTTGAATTCCCGGTTTCCCGTTCTCACCCACACGCCGAAACAGATATTCCCCAAGCTGGGAGGAACCACCGCACTATTTTGCATTTCGTTGCCGTCGGCGTAGATCTGTTGGAAGGCATGATCGAATATATCCCCGTCGATTTTTTGCGTTACTTCCCACATGCCGACGGCTTCGAGTTTGCTGTTGGCATCCGCCTCTTTTCCTGCTGTCCCGGCAATCAGATTAGGCTCCATGCGCGCGGCTCCAATCGCCGAAATCAGACCCTGTGCCCGCAGCAGCTTGGAAGCGTTGAATTTCGCGGCATTACCAGCTGCCGGGCAAGCACCGGCGTTAGGAACCGACATAATATAGACGGCTGCCAGGGGCAGCCAAGTCGTTTTGAACAGATGAGAGAGTTTCATGATTTTCTTTCCTCGTGGGTGGCATTGCCACCTGATCCATCTTGCGCTGCTTGGCCGTTCCGCCGGGAGAGAATGGGGGTGAACAAGGGGGTGAACAGCTGCGTTCACGTGAGTGTTTGCAACGATTTGCGCAGAATGGGAGTCGGCGTACTGCAGTGTTTCTAACATGTTAGAATTGCGTTCATTGCAGACACCGGTTGCGCTGGAGATTGCGATTAACATGACTCTGCCTCCTTCGGGCGTGGCCCGTATACCGAACCCGGCTGAAGTGGTCGCTCAAATCGAGCGCATGCTGGCGAGCCCGGGCTTTCAGCAAGCAGGCAGCCTGAGTCGTTTTCTAGCGTACATCGTCGAAGAAACGCTCGCCGGACGGGGAGAAATGCTGAAGGAGTACTCCCTCGGTGTCACTGTGTTTGACCGGGGAGAGACATTTGATCCAAAAGTCGACACAATCGTCCGCGTGCAGGCCCGCCGATTACGGGCCAAGTTGGAGCAATACTACCAATCGGCGGACCAACGGGATCCGGTGCTTATCGAATTGCCAAAAGGAAGTTACGCTCCCACTTTTCAGTTCAGTCCAGTTTCGGGCCCTCCAGCGCAGGCGTCCAGGCCCCGCAGATTCCCTCCGCGGCTCGTGATTCCGGCTGCCGCGTTGGTGATATTGCTCGCTGCGGTCTGGGCGGTCGGTTCCTTTGTCCTTCGCCCGGCCGTGCGGTCGCCGTTCACGTCGGTCGCGGTGCTTCCATTTGATAACCTCGCGGGCGACGCCAGCGAGGAGTGGTTTTCCGACGGTATGACGGAAACGCTCATCATGGAGCTGTCGAAGATTCGCGGACTGAAGGTCATCTCCCGGACATCGGTGATGCCTTTTAAGCATGGGCCCCGAAAGTCGCTGCGGCAGATCGCCACGGAACTCGGGGTGGAGGCGGTTGTCGAGGGCTCGGCGCTTCGGGTGGGTGACCGTGTTCGCATTACCGCCCAACTGATTCTGGCCGCAACGGATACGCACTTATGGGCCAACGATTTTGACGGCGACGTGAAGGACATCCTTTCGCTCCAACGCACCGTGGCCCGGTCGATCGCCCAGCAAACGGGTTCTGCCCTGGTGCCCGCCGCTCAGCCCCTGCCCGTGCCTGCACACTCGCCGGACGCGGAGGCCTCTCAGTTGTATTTACGCGGGCTATTCCAATCCAATCGGGGTTCCGAAGCCGGACTGAGAAAGGGTATTGAGCTATTCGAGAAGGCGGTCGCGCGCAGCCCGGACTACCCCGAGGCCTATGCCGCGATGGCGTCGGCCCTGACACAACTCAGTAGCTTCTATGCTCCACCGAACGATGTGATGCCGAAAGCAAAAGCTGCGGCGCTAAAAGCGCTGGCGCTGAATAACGAATTAGCGCAGGCCCATACCCAGCTAGGTCTCATTAAACTCTATTACGATTGGGACTGGCCAGGGGCCGAGAAGGAATTAAAGGTGGCTCTCGATCTCGATCCGAATTCCGGTGAGGCCCATCTCCTCTACGAAGATTACCTGTTGGTGATGGGGAAAGCCGAGCAAGCCGTTGCCGAAGGGAGAAAGAGCATCGAGTTGGATCCGCTGAGTCCTCGGGTCCTTGTAGAGGCGCAGTTTGCGTTCCTTGTGCTGGACCACTTCAAAGACGTGGTGAAATTAGGAGAACGGATAGCTGAAATCGAACCCGGTTTGGGCACCTCGCATGCGTTTACGAGCCTCGCCTATTCGGCACAGGGCGACTTTGAAGCCGCACGGAGAGAGATAGAGACCGCCGTATTGCTGGAGCCGACGCCGATGAACAAGGCGCTCCATGTACATGTCCTCGCCAAAGCGGGAGACAAGGCAGGCGCTCTCCGAATTCTGGATGAACTCAAAGCGCTCAATGCCAAGCGGTACATTTGTTCCTACGAGGTTGCGACCGCGTATGTCAGCTTGGGAGATAAGGATGCGGCGTTCCGCTATCTGAACCAAGGACTCCATGAGCGCGCCGACTGCATGGTGTGGCTTCGGGTCGAACCCTGGATGAAATCTTTGCGGACGGACCCCCGTTTTGACAAACTCGCAGGGGCGATCGGTTTACCGTAGGCGGATGCAATGTTCGCGCTTGAACATTCATGCGCTAGCTCGTCAGCTTCGTGCGAAGGATGTCTTCGCGCTGGCATGGTTGGGCCCGACGACGGTGCTCAAAATTGGCTAACCGCTGCAATCCTTGTTGGTCGGGCGGTCGGTCGTTGTAAGGATTCATGTCTGTTCCACCCTGGCGCTGCGCATTCTTACCGAGGGTATTTAACGAGTCTCCCCACGTTCCCCCCCCCACAAATTTGGGGTAATGCCGGGCCACCGGCAGCAGGGGGTTGGCGATCATTCCCCACCGCTGTCACCGGGGAGGGCGGGGGGGGCGGTCTTGAAGATTGGTAACTGGCGCCAGAAGGCCTTAAACTAGCGAAGGCGGAAAGAACGGGGAGGTATCAGGCGATGATTCCAGGGCACTCCGGAGAGGCCGCCATCGCGAATATGCCACTCGGGGAGCAGGTTTTGGTCCCAGGGTCCAAGCTGCTTGGAATCGGAGGTGGAGGCCGTGGTTTCCTCGCCCCTCACTTCAGGCTGGCGGCTGCGGAAAAGGCAGGTCTACCTGCGCGGAGCACGGAAGAGAGTTTCGTAGCCTGGAAACAGCGCTCCCACCCCACCGCCGGCAACCGCAAAGAGTGCGCCGAAGAAGATGGATCCGGCAGCGCAGCCCACGAAAGAATCGTTGCAGCCGACGGCCACACCAACACCAGCGCCGACCGCGGAACCGATTCCGGCGTTCCTCCAGCGCTTCCCCGCCGTGCGAATGCTGACTTTCTGGATTTGATCCTTCGCAATCGTTTGATCGCCGGTGCGCTGCCGGATGACGATGTTGGAATCCGATGTCGAGATGAATCCTCCGTTTTGAACGCGCCCATCCAGCAGGTGGACGTGTGTGATCTGGCCGGGGTTGATCCCGCGCAACAGATTCCATGTTGGCGATTGGGCGTACAGCCCGGCGACGGTAAAAATGAGTAGAAGAATGGTTCGCATGGGGGCCTGCTTTCTCAACTATTTTACGGAACGCGGTAAACCGTCTTGTAACCCGGGAAGGAGGCACCGATTCCGCCTCCGAGGATTCCGAGAAAGCCGCCGAATACAGCGGCGGCTCTTGGCCCGCAGAGACAGCCGATGCCTAGCGGACCCACGCCATCCTCATGAGCAAATGGGTTACCGAGTGCGATACCGATGGCGGCCCCGGCGGCCGCTCCGATGGCGGCGTTGCGCCAACGCCGGCTGGTCTTGCGAACGCTTATCTTCTCAATCTCGTCCTTCGAGAAGTTCTGGTCGCCGGTGCGCTGCCGGACTACGATCCCCGCGTCCGATACCGAAATGAAGCCGCCCGATTGAGCGTGGCGGGTCCGCGTGTGGACGTGGACCCGCTGCCCGGGTTTGATCTCATGCAAGAGAGTCCAGCCATCGGCCTGGGCGAAAATCGCCGGGGCGCTGAACGCGAGGAACACGAAGAACACGAGGGGTCGCGTGCGGGTGAATTTTGCACGAGATTTTCGCATATTGGGGAAAGTCTATCATAGCCAGGAAACAGCGCACCGATACGGTCGCCAGTATCGGCCGGACGAAAGGAGCGTTCTCTTTAGCTCGCTGTGTAGTCGAGCGTGCGCTTTTAATTGTTCGACTCGCAGTAGGGTTGTCCCCCGTACTCGGGCTGTTCGACTCCGATACTGCCGGTAGGCACCAGCGCGTGACTGAAGCCCAAAAGTACTCAACGACAGGCCACCCGTCAGGTTGCTCGCACAACGGAAATCCTGACCCCACAACTGAGCATTCTCTCCAGCTGGATTAGGCGCGATTCGGAAACTTGGGCTCGATGCAGGATCTCAAGGCATCCGGTCTTTCGGCTACGCTGTGGATGTTTTCCGGAATGCCCTAGCTTGGATTCGAACCTGAGGTGAGGGCACTTAGCGATCTTGGCCCGTGGCACGATCAATCGAATGAACAGGATGCGATTTGGCTCCCCAAGACGGACGCATATCCGAACTTTCGTTTGGAGAATGACGGCGGAGCGAGTTTCTCCAGATGTTAACCAAGGCCGGATTTCGGATGCGCCTCCACATTCGGGCCCCGAGAGCGAAGTTACAACAGGTTTTGGAGCATGGGGAGGAGCTGAGCGTGTATGGAAGGGAAGGGGACTCGGCGACGCCCGACTTCCCTTCAGTGAAAGGCCATGATCACGTCCTTGGCTTCGATCCCGTAGCGG
>JBKJLJ010000581.1:0-7218 GCA_046597015.1 Bryobacteraceae bacterium | reverse complement strand
GGCTATGGTCAATTGCAGTTTTGGGACGGTCGCGCTGGTTCGCTGGAAGCTCAGGCCATTGGGCCGATGGCGAACCCGATTGAGATGGGACATTCGCACGAAGGCGTTGTGACGCGTTTGCGGAAGATGCCCGGCTATCGGGCGATGTTTAAAAAAGTATTTGGGACTGAAGAGTTCGACTTGGACATGATTGCCAAGGCGATTGCTACTTTTGAGCGGACCGTGGTGAGCGGAAATTCTCCCTACGATAAATATCGGGCTGGGGACAAAAAGGCGATGTCCCCGGCGCAGGTGCGTGGGTTGAGCGTTTTTTCCAACAAAGCCAAATGCGATGCCTGTCATGAAGGGGTGAACTTCACGTTGAATGCATTCCATAATTTGGGAGTCGGCAGCCAGAAGGCGACTCCCGACGTGGGTCGATTCGCGGTGACTAAGGACCCGGCGGACTGGGGAACGTTCAAGACGCCGACGTTGCGAGAGATTGCCAAGACAGCGCCTTACATGCACGACGGGAGCCTGGCGACGCTGGAAGAGGTTGTTGAGTACTATGACAAGGGCGGCGTTAAAAACAAGAACCTCGACGAGCGGTTGAAGCCGTTGCAGTTGACGACGGCAGAGAAGAAAGATCTGGTAGAGTTCATGAAGTCGTTGAACGGCGAAGGCTGGCAGCATTTGACCGAACCCAAGTCGTTCCCCCAATAAACTAATGTTGAAACAGATGATGACGCGCGCGTGGTTTATCCGCGCTGGAGTGGTTTCTGCCACCTATTCGGCAGTGAGCTGCAATCAGAGCAAGAAACGGCAGATTGCGGTAATCCCGAAGGGCAGAGCGCACGTATTCTGGCAGAGCGTCCACGCGGGGTCTGTCAAGGCGGCGCGGGAAAGCGACGTGGAGGTCATCTGGAATGGACCGGCGACGGAGACGGATTTCAATGCCCAGATTCAGATCATGGACGCGATGATCAATCGGCGGGTGGACGCGATTTGCGTGGCACCGATTGACAAGAAAGTGATGGTGAGCGCTGTAGAACGGGCGATGAAGGAGAAGATTCCGGTCATAATTTTCGACTCCGGAATTGATACGGAGCAGTTCATCTCGCAAGTGATGACCGATAACAAAGAAGCGGGGAGGGTGGCCGCTCGACGGATGGGCGAAATTCTCGGGGGTAGGGGTAAGGTGATTATGGTGGCGGTGCAGCCTGGGGGCGGTTCGACGATGCTGCGGGAGGAGGGCTTTGAGGAGGAGATTAAGAGGTTCCCGGGGATTCAACTGGTCGACAAGCGTTACGGCATGTCGGACTACGCGAAGAGTTTGCAGGTGGCTGAGAACATGTTGACGGCGTTTCCGGACGTGGCAGGGCTATTTGCTTCGAACGAATCGAGCGCGGCCGGAGCGGCTCAGGCCCTAAAGGCGCGGGCGGGCAATAAGGTAAAGGCGGTGGGGTTTGATTCCAGCCCGGCGCTGGTCGCCGATTTGAAGGCAGGGGTGTTTGATTCGTTGGTGGTCCAAGATCCGTTTCAGATGGGCTATCAATCGGTGCAGAACGCAATGAAGTCGATCAATGGCCAGAGTGTCGAGAAGATCAACAACATGCCGCCGCAATTGGTTACCCAGCAAAACGTGGGTCTGCCCGAGATTCAGGCGAAGCTGAATCCTGAGTTGAAGAAGTACTTAAATTAGCTGCTGGCGGACGCTTGGGTTAGGTTCGACTGCACTTTCGAGAAGATTGAGCTGATGTTGGGGCCGATGGTGGTTGGGAACGTCGCACCAATGGCGACCGCGATGAATGCGGCCATGAGGGCGTATTCGATCAAATCCTGTCCGTTTTTGTCATTTGCCTGGCGGCGGAAGAGTTGGACGAGCTTAATTCTGAATTTACCGAGCATGGACTTGCCTCTGGAACTGATATTAGGACAACTCTATGTTGCTCTGAATGGAGCTGAAGATACAAGAACCCTTTGGCTTTAGAACCTTATCCGATTCGCCTTAGTACTAAGAATTTAGATGATGGGGTCGGAGAGGCCGAGGCGGTTTCGGATGTCTGAGTAGATGTCAGAGATGCTCCGGGTGGCGTCGACTGTAACCAGAACTCCCATACGGTCGTAGAGTTCAAGAAGGGGCTTGGTTTTTTCGTGATACTCACGGAGCCGGGTCTTGAGCGCGTCGGGGTTATCGTCGGCGCGTTTCGTGAAACCCGAGCCTTGGCCCATTTTGGCGCGATACATGACGCGCTGGTAGACGACCTCATCGGCGAGTTCGAGATAGATGACCTTATCGAGATTCCAGTTTTCGAAGAGATATTCGGCTTGAGCGCGCGTCCGGGGAAAGCCATCGAGGACAAAACCGTAGTTCCAATCGTGCTGGTCGAGACGTTCGCGGACGACGCGTTCGACGATCTCGTCGGGAACGAGGACGCCGACGTCGGTAATCCGGCGAATTCGGGCGGCCAGTTTGGTATGGTTGGCAACGTTCCAGCGAAAGATTTCTCCGATCGAGATATGAACGAGGTCGTAGTCTCGACAGAGTAATTCGCTCTGCGTACCTTTGCCCGAACCTTGGGGGCCGCAAATAATGTACTTGTGCATTGTTAAGATTTGATGGCGACGAAGCCGCCCTACATCATAAGTCGAACTGGATGCCTTGCGCCAGGGGGAGTGATTTGGAGTAGTTGATGGTGGCGGTCTGGCGGCGCATGTAGACCTTCCAGGAGTCGCTGCCGGATTCCCGGCCGCCGCCTGTATCTTTTTCTCCGCCAAAGGCCCCACCAATTTCAACGCCCGACGTACCTATATTCACATTAGCAATCCCGCAGTCACTGCCGCGCGGGGAGAGAAAGAGTTCGGCGGCGTGGAGGCTTTCGGTGAAGATGGCGCTGGAGAGACCTTGGGGCACATTATTGTTGATTGAGATGGCCTCATCGAGTTCGTCGAATTCAATGAGATGGACGACGGGTGCAAAGAGTTCCTGCTTGAGCATGGGCATGTCGGCGGGGGAGGCGACGAGGGCGGGGCGGGCGTAGCAGCCGCCGAGAAGTGGCTTGCCTTCGTAGTCGAGTTCGACTGGTTCCCCGCCGAAGATGACTTCGCCGCCTTGCTCGCGGATGGTGCCGAGGGCTTCGCGCATGGTGCGGACGGCATGTAAATTGATGAGAGGGCCGCAGAGGGAGCGGGGGTCGAGGGGGTGACCGACGCGAACCTTTTCCCAGGTGCGCAGTAAGTACTCGCGATATTCGTCGGCGACGGAACGCTGGACGAGGATGCGGCGGATGGAGGTACAGCGTTGGCCAGCGGTGCCGATGGCGCCGAAGAGAAGGGCGGGGACGGCGAGTTTGGGATCGGCGTCGGCCATGACGATGGCGGCGTTGTTACCTCCGAGTTCGAGGAGGGAGCGACCGAGGCGGCCCCCGACGATTTCGGCGATGCGGCGGCCGATGGGAGAGGATCCGGTGGCAGAGATGAGGGGGAGTCGTCGATCGGCGCTCATCCGTTCCCCGACCACGGACCCGGTGCCACAGACAAGGGTGAAGACGCCGCGGAAGCCGTGGCGGGCGAGGATGGGTTCGCAGATTTTGTGAACGGCGATCGCGGTGAGAGGGGTCTTTTCGCTGGGCTTCCAGACGACGCAGTTACCGCAGACGGCGGCGAGGAAGGCGTTCCAGCTCCAGACCGCAACTGGAAAGTTGAACGCCGTGATGCAGCCGATGACGCCGAGTGGGTGCCACTGCTCCATGATGCGGTGGCCTGGGCGTTCGCTGGGCATGGTAAGGCCGTAAAGCTGGCGGGAGAGGCCGACGGCGAAGTCGGCGACGTCGATCATCTCCTGGACTTCGCCTTTGGCTTCGGCAAGGATTTTTCCGGATTCGAGTGCGACGAGGTAGGCCAAGTCGTCGAGGGAGGTGCGGAGGGCGTCGGCGATTTCGCGGAGGATGAGTCCTCGGCGAGGGGCGGGTAGGTCGCGCCAGGAAGGCCAGATTCGTTGTGCGAGATAGACGGCGTCGTCGTAGTCTTCTTCGGCGCCGAGGAGGACGGTGGCCAGTTCCGCGCCGTCGGCGGGGGAGATGATGGGGACGGCTTCGCCGGAGGGACGGTCTGTCCATTCGTCGTGGGCGACGCCGGACTGCTCGTAGGCGATACCGAGGCGGGCGAGGAGACGGCGGACTTCGGTGCGGTGGAGGGATTCGTCGAGGAGTGCCATAGTAGTGGTCAGTTGGAGACTAACTGAGTTATATCGCAAAAAATGCAAGGGACGCCTTTTCTATCAGCGGGGTGGCGGGGCCGGATATGCCGTTTTTACGAGTTGTGGTGGGCGGTCAGGTTAAAACGTTATGGGGCAACGCTCGTAAAGAAATTGTGGTCATGAAGTAACTTCCGATCCCGCAATTTGACTCGGACGCGAAGGACAGTGAATAAGATCTATGCTTCCGACGGCGAGAAAGCCACGCCTGCGGAGGCGCGGCAGACTTGGGAGCTCGGTGAGAGGGTATCGCGATAGGAAGCTGGTTGTGAGGTGCCGGTCCCTGGACACAGGTGCCAACTCTTCGAGAGGGCTGCCGGGGGCAGATCTTTCGCGTAGATGGCAAAGGGACGAACACGAAATCTCCAGAGTCCTACACCGCTAGGGGGCAGTTAACCAGCCGAACGCGGCGGGGCCGGTGCCAAAGCGGCGACCGGCGCTGGTGGCGGCGGCTTCGATGATGGAGAGGGCCGCGGCGGAGTCGAAAGACGGGTAGCGGGCGAGGAGTTGAAGGCCGGGTGGGCGGGTCGTGGCCCCGCGGGGCTTGTCGGCGCGGACGTGGAGAGGGTCGGCGATGAGGTCCTGATCAGTCGCTTCGAGAGCCAGGGCGGCGAGACGGGCGGGGTCGCAGGGTAAGAGAGGCGCGAGGGTGGCATGGACACGGAGGCCGGCGGCGCGGAGTTGGCGGATGGTTTCGAGGCGATCCGGGATGGAGGCGCAATGGGGCTCAAAGCGTCTGCGGACCGAGTCGTCGTCGGTAGTGAGGCTGAAACTGACCCGAAGGCTTGGGATGGCGGCGAGGAGGGCAAGGTCGCGGAGGACGAGAGGGCCGCGGGTTTGGAGGACGAAAGCTTGGGGGGGCGCTGCGGCGACCGCGCGGAGGAGAGCTGGCATTAGCTGCTGCGTGGTTTCTGCGGGCTGGTAGGGGTCGGTGAGGGGGGAACAGTAGATCGTTTGATCGGGGCGAAGTTCGCGGGGGAGGAGGAGAGCGGCATTGGTCTTGAAAGTGGTGTGCTGGCCCCAGTGGTCCCAATCGTCCTTCTGGAGGCCGGCTTGGACGCGCATGGTGGGAACGTAGCAGTAGGAGCAGCCGAAGGTGCAGTTGCGGGCGGGCGTAAGGGAGTGGGTGAAGCCGGCAGTAAACAGAAAGCCGGACGTTCTTGAAAGAATCGTCCGGCTGGTCTGTTCGCGAATGCTATATAACATTTACTCGGGTTTGTTTTTGACGTGTCTATCGAACCATTCGACCATTTCGGCGAGGGTGTGCTCAATAGATTCACGGGCGGCGTAGCCGTGGGATTCGAAGGGCAGGTAGACAAAGCGGACAGTGCCTCCGTTTCCCCGAATGGCGGTGTACATGCGTTCGGACTGGATGGGGAAGGTGCCCGTGTTGTTGTCGGCCTGACCGTGGATGAGCAATATGGGTTCGTTGATTTTGTGAGCACTGAGGAACGGCGACATGTTCAGGTAGACATCGGAGGCTTCCCAAATTGTGCGGCGTTCGGACTGGAAGCCGAAAGGCGTTAAAGTTCGATTGTAAGCGCCGCTGCGGGCCACGCCGGCGGCGAACAGATCGGAGTGAGCCAGGAGGTTGGCGGTCATGAAGCCTCCGTAGCTGTGGCCGCCGACGCCGACGCGTTTGGGGTCTGTGACGCCCATCTCCGCGGCTTTATCGATGGCGGCTTTCGCCCCGGCGACAATTTGGGCGAGATAAGTGTTGTTGGCGGTTTCCGGGTCGCCGATGACGGGCAGGGTGGCGTCGTCGAGAATGGCGTAGCCAGCCAAGAGGTAGAACAGGTGCGAGGCACCGGAGAGTTGGGTGAAACGATAGGGAGAGCCGTTGATTTGGCTAGCAGTATCTGCGTCGTTGTACTCGCGGGGATAGGACCACATCACAGTGGGCAGGCGCGTGCCCGGCTTATAGCCAGGGGGGAGGTAGAGGGTGAAGTTCAGCGGGACACCGTCGGCGCGCTTATAGTTGACGAGTTGCTTCTTGACTTGGCGAAGCTCTGGCGCGGGGTCGACGAACTGAGTCAACGGGGTGCGTTTGCCGGCGGCTAGAAGGAAGTAGTTGGGCGGTTCGGTGGTGGACTCGCGCCGGGTAACGAGACGGGTGCCGCCGTTGTCGAGGACCGAGACGACGGATTCGTAAACGCCGTCGCCGCATTCGAATAGGCGAGACTTCTCTTTGGTTTTGAGGTTGACGCGATCGAGGAAGGGGCGGTCGCCCTTCGGCCCGGCGCCCTGGCCGGAAAAGAAGGCGAAATCACCATCGGAGACGACTAGCCGTTTGCCGGTGGGCATGATCTCGGTGACGGGGGTTCCCATGTCGCGGTAGCGGTCCTGCATGCTGCGGGATTGGACTTCGTCGACTTTGGCGGGGTTCGAAGAGGGATCGACGAGAAAGGTGCGGACGCGCTTGGTTTTGCGGTCGTAGTCAGCGGTGAGGAAGCGGCCGTCTTTCAGATAATCGGCGCGGCCCATGTTGCGCTGCTCGAATTTGGTAACTTCTTGCGGGGCGTTGAAGGGGGCCTTGGCCATCAGCATTCGGTCGCGATGGGGGACCATCTCTTTTGGGTTGCCGCCGTCGAGGGCTTCGATCCAAGTGAGGGTGGCGCCGTCGGTGGGGTACCAATTCACGCCGCGGGGGCCGGTACGAACGCCTTCGAGGGGAACGCGATCGGCGAGCGGGAGGTTGGCGATCGTGGAGATCGTCTGACCGGATTTGTTCCAGACCTCGACGTCGAGGGGAAAGCTGGTCACGGGCAGCACCCAGGAGAAAGGGCGGTGGACCTTGGAGACAAGCAAGAGGGCACCGTTGGGGGAAACCTCGGAAGCACGGTAGATCCCTGGTTTACCGATGGGGGTGACTTGGCTCGAAACCGCGTCGACGAGGGCGAGTTGCGACGTGCAGAAGTACTCAAAGAGCAGTTCGTCGTGCTCGCTTTTGAGGAGGTCCTGGTAGGTTGGGGCGGGGGTGGCCT
>JBKJLJ010000082.1:0-7072 GCA_046597015.1 Bryobacteraceae bacterium | reverse complement strand
GGACGACCCGAAGATTCTGCGGACTTATGTGCAGAAGATTTTGAAGACGATTACGCCGGTGCGGGGCGTAGGACGGGCGTTTATTGACCGGTTTGGAGAGGTGCCGCAGTTGCAGATTACGGTGGACCGGCAGAAGGCGGCGCGGTATGGGTTGAACGTGGCGGATATTGAAGACGTAGTGGAAGTGACGCTGGGAGGGAAAGAGGCGACCGAGATCTGGGAAGGGGAGAAGAAGTTCGGGGCGGTGGTTCGTTTAGAAGAAGGGGAACGGAAGGACATCGGGGCGATCAAGAAGATTCTGGTGGACACGCCGAGCGGGCAACGGGTTCCGCTCGAAGAGGTGACCGATATCACGATTGGAAGTGGGAGCATCAATATTTCCCGGGAAGCGGGGAAGACGGTGGCTTCGATCGGTATTTTCATCAAAGACCGGGACATGGGGGGCTTGGTGGCGGAGATGAAGGAGAAGGTGGCGGCGGCGGTTCAATTGCCGCCGGGATACTACTCGACCTGGGGCGGGGAATTTGAAAATCAGGAGCGGGCGATGGCGCGGCTGCTGATTATTTTGCCGGCGAGCGTGTTTTTGATTTTCGTGATTTTGTTTGAGGCGTTTAAGTCGGTGAAGAACGCGGCGTTGATTCTGTTGAATGTGCCGTTTGCGATGATTGGCGGGATTCTGGCGCTGCTGTTTACTGGGCTGCATTTGAGCGTGTCGGCGGCGATTGGGTTTATCGCGCTGTTCGGGCAGGCGGTGTTGAATGGGGTCGTGATGGTGAGTTACTTCAACGAACTGCGGGAGCGGGGGGCGAGCGTGGAGGAGGCGGCCAAGGAGGGGGCGATGGTACGGCTGCGGACGGTGTTGATGACGTCGTGTTTAGCGATGTTGGGCTTGCTGCCGATGGCTTTATCGAAAGGTATTGGGAGCGAGGTGCAGAAGCCGTTGGCGGTGGTGATTATCGGTGGCCTCGTGTCGGCGACGGTGTTGACGCTGGTGGTGCTGCCGACGTTGTATTTGGTGATGGAGAAGGCGGGTAAGAAAAAGTCAACGGCGGAAGGGTTGTAGCTTCCAGTAAGTGAGGGAGCGCCAGAGCCACTCCGCGGGGCCGTATTGAAAGCGCTGGAGCCAGAGAGGGCTCCAGACGAGGTTGACGGTCCACATGGCGAGGACGACCCAGTAGAGCTGAGCCCGTTGGTGATGAGCGAAGCAGCCCAGGCCGTAGCCGTTGAAGTAGAGGGTTAGTAATATTGATGTTAGTAAGTAGTTGGAGAGAGCCATTTTGCCGACGGCGGCGAGCGGGTTGATGACCCAACCGATACCGGCTTTGGCGAGGAGCATGACGAGGCCGATGTAGCCGGCGGCGACGAGGAGGCGGCCGGGGTCGGCGGTGACGGCGACGTATCGGAAATACTCGGGGATTTTGAAGCTGGCGTTGGCCCACTGGGCGGCGGCCCAATAGTTCAGAGGGATGCCGAGGGCGAAGCCGAGGATGGTGATGATGGTGTAGAAGCGGACGGAGCGGGAGGCGTTAAAGACGCCTACGCGGGCGAGGCCGAGGCCGAGGACGAACATGCCGAGGATGTCGAGAAACATGAACTGGAAGAACATGGGGAACTCGAACTGGTATGCCTCGCGGGAGCGGAGGATGAGGTTGCCGGCGTAGTCGCCGCGATGGATGCGGATTTGTTCGGCGACGCGGGCCGCGGTGGGGGAGAACATGTCGCGGACCTGTTCCCATTCGGGACCGCCGGTCTTTTCCATGTCGCGCATGGCGACGGAGCCGCCGAAGTTCCAGGCGGAGTGGAGGACGATGATGACGACGCCGGCGATGATGAGTTGGCGGGCGGAGAAGCGGCGGAGGGGGTAGAGCAATAGGCCGATGACGCCGTAAGGGTAGAGAATGTCGCCGGACCAGATGAGATGGGCGTGGAGGAGGCCGATGAGGATGAGCCAGGCGGAGCGGCGGTAGTAGATGGAGGCGGAGACGCGGGTGAGGAGAAGGTCGGCGCTGGCGGCGAAGAGAAGGGAGAAGATAGCGCGCATTTTGCCTTCCCAAAGGGTCATGGCGACGAACCAGGTGCCGAGGTTGATGCCGGTAGCTCCGCCATAGACGGTGGGGTTCATGTAAGCCGCGAAGGGGAGGCCGAAGGAGACGATGTTGAGGAGGAGAATGCCGAGGAGGGAGAAGCCGCGGAGAGCGTCGAGCGATTGGATGCGGTCCATATCCCTAACAGGCTACTACTTACGACGGTTTTCGGGGGTGTTTGGGATTTTGCTTGTGAGGCGATTCGTTCCGTTTTTGGCCTTGCGGAGTTCGAAGGCGTCATAGAGGGTGCCGCGGGCAGTGCGGGCTTGGTAGGAGAGTTTGTCGCCGTCGATGTTGATGACTTGGTAGAGCTGCGTGTCTTCGGCGGCGCGGGCCATCCAGGGGGCCTTTTCGAGGTTGTACATTTTGGGGCCGGATACGGAGACGACGTAAATGGTGCCGCCCTGCTTGGTCGAGAGGCCGGTTTGGAGGTTGCTGCGACCGTACGTGTGGTCGTGGCCGGTGAGGACCATATCGACTTTGTGCTTGTCAATGATGGGCTGCCACATGGAGCGGAGTTCGGCGTTGTCGCGGCCTTTGGCGGTGGAGAGGATGGGGTGGTGGAAGGTCAGGATGGTCCAACGGTTGGGGTTGTTGGAGAGAAGTTGATCGAGCCATTTGCCTTGTTCAGCCTGCTGGACGTTGGAGTTGAGGGAGACGACGCGGACGCCTTGGATGTCGAGATAGTAGTTGGTTTCCGGGAGGGTGGGGAGGCCGTTCGAGGGGAGGGTGAACTGGGGACGCCAGTGGGTGTTGAGGGCTTTGCCGCCATATTCGTGGTTGCCTGGGGTGGGGAAGGAGGGGATGGATCGGTTGATCCAGCCGGCGGCGTTGTGCCATTCGCCCCATTGTTCGTCTTTATTGGCGGTGTTGATGAGGTCTCCGGCGTGGAGGAGGAAGCGGGCTTTAGGGGCATCGGCGAAGCCGGCGCGGACGACGCGGGACCAGAGGGAGTAGATATCGTTTTGCGCGTCGCCGAAGTAGATGAATTCGAGGGGCGCGGGGCCGGCGGCGGCGGTGCGGAATTGATTCCAGTCGGACCAGTTGAAGCCGTCGCCGACGCGGTAGACATAGGGGGAGTTCGGGAGGAGGCCGGTGAGGGTGGCGGAGTGGTAGTGGGCGAGGTGGAGGTCGGTTTGGAGGGGTTCGGATTTGGCGGGGAGGGTGGTGGCGGTTTTGACGAAGGCGGCGCCATCTTCGGCGGGGGCGAACTGGACGACGGGTTTTGTGACGGAGGGGGAGGTACGCCAGGTGATGGAGGCGGTGGTGGCGGGGTCGGCGGACCAGGTGAGGATAATACGGTCCGGGTTGGCGGTGGGACGGTAGAGATCGGCGGCGGGGACTTTGGGGTCTGGCTGGCCGGTGAGTCGGTAGGTGGCGACGAGGGCTACGAGGGAGAAAGAGACGGCGAGGAGGCGGCGCATGCTTTTGCGAGTTTAGCAGGGTGGGGTTACGGAGGGATTACGGGGAGCTGGTGGCGATGGTGCGGATCAATCGGGGGTGGGTAGGGGACGGTGCTGGTTCGGGAGACGCGGTATTTGCCGCCAGGGAGGATTTCGAGGTGGCCGAGATAGAGGGTTGGTTTGGCTACGGCACCGTATTCGTAGATGTTGTATTTGCCGAGGCGAGGGCCGCGAGGCGGGTCATGCTTGTCATTGTCGCAAGGCGGTGAGGGGGTCGATGCGGGTGGCGCGGAGGGCGGGCAGGAGGACCGCGAGAAAGGCGGTGGCGGCGAGGACGACGGGGGTAAGGACGAACACCAGGGGATCGTTGGGTTTGACGCCGAACAGGAACGATTCGAGGAAGCGGGCGAGGGCCCAAGCGGAGGCGGTGCCGAGGGCGACGCCGGCGAGGGCGAGACGCATGCCCTGGGAGAGAACCATGGAACGGACGGCGCTGATGGGCGCGCCGAGGGCCATGCGGATGCCGATTTCCTGGGTTCGCTGCTGGACGGCGTAGGCCATGAGGCCATAGACGCCGATGGCGGCGAGGAGGAGGGCGACGAAGCCGAAGATGGACATGAGGGCCATCCGGAAACGGACGCGGGCGGTGGAACGGGAGATGACTTGCGACATGGTGCGGACGTCGGTGACGGGGAGGCCGGAGGCTTGGCGGAGTTGTTCCTGCATGGAGGCGATGAGGGGGCCGGGGTCGCCCTGGGTGCGGATGGCCCAGCGGAGGGGGGAGATGCTGACGTTGAGGGCCTGAAGGGCGTCGGGGACTTGGCCGTTGGGGACGTACATGGTGGGGCGGGGGTCCTGGTTCAGGGCGCCGTCGCGGACGTCGCGTACGACGGCGATGATCTGGCGGGGCTGTTCGGTGGAGAGGGCGGGCATGACGCCTTTGCCGATGAGGAGGCGGTCCTGGAGGGGGTCTTTGCCGGGCCAGTAGCGTTTGGCCATTGTTTCGTTGATGATGACGACGTGTTGAGAGCTGCGGGAATCGCGGTCGTCGAAGACGCGGTCTTTGACGACGGGGATTTGAAAGGTATCGAAGTAGCCGGGGGAGATGGTTAGCCAGCCGCCTCCGCCGTGGAAGGGGCCTTTTTCGGTGGGGCGGCCGACGATGAGGAAGGGAAGGCCGTAGCCACCTTCGAGGGGGATGCAGCAGGTGGCGGTGGCGGAGAGGACGCCGGGGAGGGCGAGGAGGCGTTCGCGGCCAGAGCGGGCGAGGCGTTCGATGGCGGCGGCGGTGTTGTGCTGCTTGCCGGCGAGGGACATGCGCATGGTGAGCACGTTTTCGGTGGAGAAGCCGGGTTCGACCGACTGGAGCGCGACGGAGGTCCGGATGAGCAGGGCCGCGCCAATGACGAGGACGACGGCGAGGGCGATTTCCGAGACGACGAGAATCATGCGGGATTTGTTTTGACCGAAGCCGCTGCCGGAGCGGGAGCCACCTTCTTTGAGGGTGGCGGTGAGGTCGACGCGGGAGATTTGAAAAGCGGGGAGAAGGCCGAAGAGGAGGGCGGTGCAGAGGGCGAGGCCGACGGTGAAGAGGAGGACGCGGGCATCGAGGTTGACGAGGGCGCCGTGTTCGCCGACCCGGGGGAGGCCGGCGGTGTTGACGAGGAGGAGGGCGCGCATGCCGTAGGTGCCGAGGAGGAGGCCGAGGGCTGCGCCGGCGGTGGAGAGGAGCAGGCTTTCGGTGAGGAGTTGACGGATGAGACGGCCGCGGGCGGCACCGAGGGCGGCGCGGATCGAGAGTTCTCGACGGCGGGAGATGGCGCGGGCGAGGAGGAGGTTGGCCACGTTGGCGCAGGCGATAAGGAGGACCAGGCCGACGGCGGCGAGCAGGACGAGGAGCGTGGGGCGCACGTTCGTGACAAGCGACTCCGAGAGGGATTCGACGCCGAAGGTATTATTGGCATCGATCGCGTCGGGGTAGGTGGCTTTATAAGCGGGAGTGGAGGCGGCGAGAGCGGCGTTGGCTTGGGCGACCGAGACGCCGGGCTTGAGGCGGGCCGCGACGCTGAAATAGTGGCCCTGGTCGCCGGATTGCAGACTGAGTTGGAAGGGAACCCAGACTTCGGGCTGGTTGCCGATGTCGGAGGCGTCGAAGGAGTCGGCGACGATGCCGATGATTACGTGGGGCTCGTTGCCGAGTTCAATGGTTTGGCCGAGGGTTGCATCTTGGGAGGAGAAGCGGCGACGCCAGAGGGATTCGCGGATGATAGCGACGTGGGGGCCTTTGGGCTGATCTTCTTCGGCCGTGAAGGTGCGGCCGCGCAGGACTTGGGCGCCGAAGAGGCGGAAGTAATCGGCGGAGACCTGGGCGGAGCGGAGTTGTTCGGGGTAGGATTGGCCGGTCCAGTTGAGGACGCCATCGGAGAAGGCGGAGGCGTCTTCGATGGCAGAGGATTGCTGGCGCCAGTGGGCAAATTTGGCGGGAGACCCGCCGTTGTCGGAGCCGTCCGGGGAGACGGTTGTGAAGAAGACGAGGCGGTCCGATTGCGGGAAGGGGGTGGGCTTGAGGAGGACGGCGTTGACGACGGAGAAGATGGCGGTATTGAGGCCGATGCCGAGGGCGAGGGCTAGGACGGCGGCGAGGGTGAACGTGCGGGCCTGACCGAGGAGGCGGAGGGAATGGCGCAGGTCTTGGAGGAACGTTTCCATATCAGACCAATACGATCCAACGAGGAAATAGTTCCTCGTTAATCGTGGATGGCGATTATGTTTCCCTTCGTGCGGAAATAGAGGGTACCGTCGGCGACGGCGGGGGTGGCGAGAGTGATTTCGCCGAGCTGGTTTTTGGCCAACTGCTGGAACTCGCGGCCGGGCTTTACGACGTAGACTTCGCCATCTTCGCTGGTGACGTAGACGCGGCCTTTAGCGGCGACGGAGGAGGCGGTGAAGCCGGTGGAGCCGGTGCCGAGGCGTTGCTCGTACTGTTTGGCACCGGAGAGGGCGTCGTAGACCTTGAGAATGCCGGTGCTGGTAACGCTGTAGATGAGGCCTTCATGGGCGACCGGCGTCGAGAGATAGGCTCCGTTGCGGTCGTCGCGCCAGGCTTGGGAGCCGTCGGGGCGGAGGGCGTAGAGGGGGCTGGCTTTGCCGTGGGCCTGGGCGACGTAGATGAGGCCGTTGGCCATGAAGGGGACGGGGACGGGGACGTCGCCGCCGGCGGGGACGCGCCATTGTTCCTGGCCGGTGAGGCGATTATAGGCGGCGAGGAAGGGGTAGCCATTGCAGACGATGAGATCGCCGAAGACGCCGGGGGGGCCCCAACTGGCGGTGGAGGCGGAGGAGCGATCGGTGCGCCAGAGTTGTTTGCCGTCGGCGAGCGAGTAGGCGGCGAGGAACGAGCCGGACTTGACGTCGCACTGGACGATGACGCGGTCTCCGGCCAGGGTGGGGGAGCTGGCGAAGCCCCAGGAGAGGGTGCGGTCGTCGGTGGGGGTCATGTCGAGAACGCCGAGATCCTGCTTCCAGAGGAGGTTGCCGGAGAGGTCGTAGGTGTAGAGGCCTTCGGAGCCGAAGAAGGCGATGAGG
>JBKJLJ010000036.1:0-5794 GCA_046597015.1 Bryobacteraceae bacterium | reverse complement strand
TCTTGCGAAAAGGCCTGGGGATCAACGAAACCGGCTATACCGCACATGTTCTTAGCTTATCGGCCGCAGCAGGGGCCGCACTTTACGAGGGAACACGGGCACTGCTGCGCTGCGCGGGCGCGCTCCGGGTGCTAGACGCTTTTCCGCCGTAGCCGGTAGGTTCTGCATCGCGGCAATGGTGTTGCGGTGAATGATCGACAGACTGACAGTGAAGGCGACATAGAGAAAAATGGTCTCCGTCCAGCCTGTACTGAGAAACATGGCGGCCGAAGCCCAACTAATTAGCGATAGCCACAGCGCCCGCCCGCAGAGCCGGATGGGATCGTCCGGCGGCAGCCGCTTGTCTTGTCCAGCGCGCCAAGCTGCCCGGAAACACAGAAATAGAATCGACAGCAGGCAGAGGATGGCCGGAATTCCTGCTTCCGAGGAGACCTGCGTATAGGTGTTATGCGTGTGCATGCCCTGCCGGTTGCGCTTCTCTTCAATGAAGCCTTGCGTCCAGTAATACTGCGGGAAGTTGCCGGGGCCTACGCCGAAAATCGGATGCGTAATGGTAGCCGCCAGGCTGGCAAACAGCAGCGCTTTGCGCGAGTTCGAAGAGTGGACATAGCCCTGGGCTCGCTGTGCCTCTTCGAGCGAACTGTTGGCGTCATCCTCAGCGGTAAAAATCGTGAAGTACCTTCGCTGAATGCCCTCCGGCACAATGATCACCGCTCCCACCGCCACGATGGCCAGCAGGAACATCATGCGTAATTTACCCAGAGAAGAGGTGGTGAAGAAGTACCCGAGGGTCAGCGCGCCGAAGGCCAAGAGTCCGCCGCGGGAGCCTGTCCGGGCGAAAGAGACGAAGATAACGGCGACCGCCGGTAAGGCCAAGGCCACCCGAATCGCTCCCGAACCCACCGTCAACCAGAGCGGCAACCCGGTAATCAGCACCATGGCGTAGTCATTGGGATCGCCGAAGCGGCCCGCGGAAAGGCCCAGGCGCTGCCCTTCGACGGTGACTTGAAAGACAAACCCTAAAATTGCCGCCATCAACGTGCCCCAGGCGATCGCCTGTAGAGCGCGCCGGATGTCCCTTATCGTCACCAGCAGCGCCACCATCGAAAAAGCCATGACTAAATGCCTGGTATCTCCAATGACAATGCCGAGGCTGATATAGCGGTTGATCGAGAAGACCGAGGACAGCCCGATTAAAAAGACAAACAAAACCAATAGGCGTCCGGCTTTTGTCTTGAGACCAACAAAGAGATTCCCCGAGATCAGCGCGAATCCGCCGATGCCAAAAAGCAGTACTAAAGGTAGATGCAACTGCGGCACCGTGAAATCGAGCACCCGGCTCTGCAAAAATGCGAGATAAGCGACCAGAAACAGCACGCCCAAGGCAATCATTGGCTGGGCGGCGCGGGGAGTCATCGCTACAACCGGTTGCGACTGAGTGGGCCGGGCGATCACAACCCACCACCGCCGGACGGCGTTGTGAACACTCCCTGGGCCTGAGCACCGCACAGCAGCCGCCAATAATAACGGGTGGCTGGCCGTAGTTGGGTTATCTGGATGGTCCGGTCGTCGGCTACCACAGGTCCGTCCCAAAATCGCATCGGTGCCCCGAAAGCGAGATCGGTGCTGACATCGACCGCGCAAGATGTCTCCCTGCTGGCCACGGAGAACCGCAAGCTCGCGGCCCTTTGATTGGTTTGTATATTCACATTGGTTAAGGCCCGTTGCGCGCGATCAAAGAGTTTAAAACGTACCCCCATGTCCGTATTGTCAGTGCCGGATCCATACTCATTGACCACGGAGGTTTGGCCGGCGCGGAAGAGGCTCTCTGGCTTTAATCTGAAATTGCCGTTGACAGGGTCTACCCACCCCATATCCCAAACGGATCGTACCCAGAAATTCCCAGGCGGATAGTCCTTAAGGTTATCGCCCCCTACGTTAATTATGGCGTTGTTGACGAATTGATAGGCATTTGGAAACCCTTTTTCCAATGACTTGGTGCCGCGCGAGGCACCCGGACTGACCAGCCCGCCATAGAAGTCCCCAATTTTCAACGTAACCACATTATCGCGGTAGTTCAGCCCGGAAGAAGGGCCATACTGCTCCCAAAGGAAGGCCGGCCAGTACCCTTTATTGTCGTAGCAAACATTATGACGGAAGGAGATGTCTTCGAGACCCAACAACATCGTGACGCAGTGTCCGTAGCGGCCGGGCGTACCTTTGGCCACAATCGCGCCATCGATATTGATCATCAGGTTGTTGAATATATCGATGCGCGAAACGATGGGCATCTGAGCATTGGCCACATCATGATGACCGATCAGGTAAATACCGTTCGGAGTGTCTTCAAACCTGTTATTGGTAATGGCGATATCGGTCAGAGCGATTTCAGCACCCGGATCGGGCTTGTTACCGGGCCGGGGGCTAAGCGCAATGACGTGCCCTTGGTTCACGGTGGCGAAATTGCCCGCAAATCGGTTGCCGTCAATTAGCCACCGTACGCCCCGTTTGAGCTCCAGCGAATGGCGGGCCTGATAAAACATCCCGCCGGCCAGTTTATTGGCTTCCGTGCCAAAACGATACCGTTCGGGACGGTGAATCAGATTCCCGGTCATCTCCACGTCGCTGGTGCCGTGCTCGGCATCATCGCTTGCAAACACTGTAATGCCGGTGCTTTCAATGTAGTTGTTGATGATCTTGAGGTAGTTGCCCCCGGTAATCTGAATGCCCGAAGCTTCAATGTCTCCCGCCTCCCCGCTGGGTAGCCAATGACTGACTTTTTCGATGTGATTGTTTAGCCAGGCGATATAACTTCCCCCGGAATAAAACACATTGAACAGCCGTTCGGGCGCGTCCAGGCCGGTAAAAAAGCAGCGGTCGAAGGTGATGTGGTGCGCGGAGGCGGGAATTTCGAACTGGCCCTGATACAGGCTGCCATCGGCGTACACCGCCTTGGACCGCCATTCATGCACTCCCATTGGAACCACGGAAAACTGAATGCCAAAAAACCGGTAATGATGGGCCTTGTCCGCAAAGTGGAAGGCAGCCAAGCGACCGAGCGACATATTATATAATTTCGATTCCGCCGTACACCAGTAAATCCCGTTCACGTTCACCGGCACGTCGGATTTGTAATACCAACTGGACGCCTTACAGTTCGTGGGCGGGGTTCCCGTGAAGTCCTGCCGGGGGACAAGAGTGTAGGTCCCCGCCGCCGCGTCGCTGCACTGCTTCAAGCTCCAGCCGGGCTGATTGTAGTGCCACCACCATTGGCCCGGAGTGCAAATATTGCCAAAATTGGCCGGTCCATATAGCTCGCGAACCCCGAACTCACCGTTGCGGATCGTCGGCATCTTGCTCAAAAACGACGAGCCCGTCCGGATGCCTTCCGGCGGCAGAGCCTCGTCGGGGGCGCTGCTGCGGATAATGATTTCTCCCGTGCCCTGGGGATTCTCTCCGTTCTTGGCCGGCAAAATCAGCGTCGGGCCGTTCGCATCGCCGCTGGTTTTGGCCGAGGGCGCTGTACAATCAGCCCCGGGCGGGATTAACACCTGATGGTTTTTATCGCCATCGCTGCCCGCTGCCTCACGAATCTTCTCCGCCAAATCCAGGCAGTCCGCCGCCACTTGAAAGGTCTTTCCGTCAATCACGGGCAAGGGAGAGACGCTGAATAATTTGGGGTCGGCGATCTGTTTCGGGCTCTCCGGCAGCGCCGGCCAGTTGACCGGCCGCGACTTCGTGCGAAACGTGTAGCGTTCAGCGCTACATTTCGCCGCCGTTTCGCACACTTGATAGGTGTAGACGGTGTCCGGGCGCAACCCGCTTAGAAAGTACCGGTGAACTGTAAGGGGAATCTGCGTCAGGGCTTCGCTAACTTCATTCAAATCAGAGGGAGAGGTTCCGTAACGGATAAAAGACATAGAAGTGGTGTCAGTAGTCCACCCGATCCGTGCCGAGGAGTGAGTAATCGAATCAGACAGTACTCCCGTGTATTCAATTCCTGTCAATGGTGTGCAACTGAATATCGCCACTACAGATGCAAAAGACAGTAAAGGTTTCATTCGACAGTACATATGTATAACTCTATTCATGATATCGGCGAATTATGGCCTGCCAACATGCCTGCCATCGATCCGGTTTCCTTTAATTCTTTATTGTAGTATGGAGGGGAATGGAGCATCCGCTTTGACGAGAAGCTGGCACCGCTGGATGCCAGCCGCTACGGACCGATCCTGGCTCTGGATTATTTTTCTCGCCGCCCTCCTCGTCCGAATCGCTATTATCCTGATTCGAAAAACTTATTTACAGTTGGAGCATGTGGAACCCGCTTCGATAGCGCTTTCCCTTTTGCACAACGGTACGTTTGCCAATGCCTACTGTGCCACCTCCGGTCCGACGGCCCACACCGGGCCAGTTTATGTATGGATGCTGACTCCCCTGTTTTTCTTATTCGGGGAAGGCACAGGCACCCAACTGGCGATTGAGGTGATGAGCTCATGCTGGGCGGCGGCGGTCTACCTGCTGCTGCCTTTACTGACGGAAACATTGGGTGCCGGACGGATTCCGGGTATCGCCGCCGGCCTGCTGGGGGGGCTGCTCCCGTTCAATTTCTGGGCGGAAACCAAGGGATCGTTTGAGCAACCGGTGGCCACCTTTCTGCTGGTCCTGCTGGTCCTGCTGACCAACCGGATCGTCCGCGCACCCCAGCACACCCTGGCGAAGCTGCTGCCTACGGCCGCGGTAGTGAGCCTGTTGGCGCTGACGTCTTCGGTAATGATTCCGCCGCTCACCTTGGTGGTGCTGGCGGCCCTGTGGCGTTTGCCCCGTCCGGCGGCGTTGCGGCTGGCCGGACTAACGGCCGTGGGCCTGACGTTGTTTTTGCTGCCCTGGGGCTACCGGAACCATCGGGAGCTGGACAAGTGGGTTTTTACGCGCTCCAATTTCGGCCTCGAACTCTGGCTCTCGAACAACGACCGGGCGACTGCGGATTACAACACGAATCTCGATCTGGGCATCATGCGCATGCACCCGGCCAGCGTGGGCGGTGCCTGCGCGGAGTTGAGCGCCATGGGCGAGATCGCCTTCCATGCCCGGGCGATGCGAACCGCTCAGGCCTGGATCAGCGCCCATCCGCAGCGGTTTTTGCGGCTCACGGTGGAACGCGCGTACCTGTTTTGGATCCCCCAGATGCGGCGGCCCGCGCAAGTGCTGATCTCCTGGCTGCTTCCTGCCTTGGGGGTTGCCGGCTTGTTCCTGCTCTTCCGGCGGCAGCCCTGGGCCGTGTATCTCCTGGTGGCTGTGGCGTTGGGTTATCAGAGCACGTTTTTATTTGTCCAGAGTTTCGCCCGGTATAGCTATCCGGTGCAGTGGATTCTGTGGATCGGCGTCGGGATGATCGTCGAGGCAGCCCTCACGCGCCGGAGCGGCCCGGCTATAAATTGACCCTGCCGTCGCCGTCGCCGCGGGTCATATGCCAAGGCCCGGTGGTTAAGCTCATTTGTTTGGATAAGGCGGGAGAAACCGAAAGGCCATAATTGGACGGGCCAAGTCGGAATCCGGCCGCGGCGAAGCCATCTAACAAAAATCCAGCTGTTTGGTTGGTGATGATCAGGTCGGCCCCCTGCTCTTCGAGAGTGGCCGCCGCCGCCCGTGCCATGGCCGTGGCTTGGCCCGGACCGGCCAAACAATCTAGAACGGTTCCCACGCGCAGGTTACCAAAGTGCGGATTATCCCGCATCTCGCTCAGCCAGGTAACCGCCCAAGCGCCCGGCAGGCGGACGATGCGGCTGTGGGT
>JBKJLJ010000008.1:0-12229 GCA_046597015.1 Bryobacteraceae bacterium | reverse complement strand
GGATTACGGGCAGTTTGAGATTTTATTCGCGATGCGGACGACCGGAGATCCGGCTTACGCGTTAGTAGAAGAGTTGCGGAAGGAGTACCCGGGGGTGCCTGCGAGGGTGATTCTGACGGGGGAGCCACCGTGGCCAAATGCGAAGGTTTTCAGTTTGTCGCTGATGATGGAGCAGGCTCGGCATGAGCTGCTCCATCATCAGCGACAAACTAAAAACTTTGGCATTCGGCCACGGCGGCTCCCCCGTCAGAATCACCCTGGCAGGCACCCCCGAGTACTCCTTCCGCAGCTTTTCTACTAACGCGTAAGCCGGGTCCCCGGCCGTCCGCAGCGCGAACAAAATCTCAATCTGTCCGTAATCCTGCTCGAAAAAACTGCGCAGATTCTCCTCCAGGCCCTCGTCCAAACCCGCCAGCGGCTTCAAAATGCTAACCGGCTCATCCCCCACGCCCACTTGCCGCGCCGCCCGATACCTTCGGGCGGCCACCACAATCAGGCCGCAGTAGACGATCGACCCCGCCAGCAAAGCCGCCAGAATCCACGCCACAAGCCCCAACTATTCCGTCGTCGCCCGCGACGCGATCAGTCCCTTCACGTGCGCTCTGAACTCGTCGAGCGGCTTAACCCCTAAATCCGCCTGCTTCCGGTGCCGCACCGAAACTGTTCCGTTCTCGGCTTCCCGCCCGCCTACCACCAACATGTATGGAATCTTCTGCAACTGCGCGTCGCGAATCTTGGCGTTGACCTTATCGTTCCGGTCGTCCAAGGTCACCCGCACCCCGTCGCTTTCCAGCTTCGCCACAATCTCTTTGGCATAGTCGAGCTGCTTATCCGTGATCGGCAACACCGTTACCTGCACCGGCGCCAGCCACACCGGGAACGCCCCGGCGTAGTGCTCAATCAGGATCCCGAAGAACCGCTCCACGCTGCCGAACAGCGCCCGATGCACCATCAACGGCTGATGCTTCTTGCCGTCCTCGGCCGTGTATTCCAGCTTGAACCGCTGCGGCAGTGTGAAGTCGAACTGCACCGTCGAAAGCTGCCATTTCCGCCCGATTGCGTCCACCAGCTTCACATCGATCTTCGGCCCGTAAAACGCCGCTTCGTCCTTCATCAGCTTCGCTTTCATACCCACTTTCTCGGTGGCTTGAAACAGCGCTTTCTCCGCTAACGCCCACAGCTCCGGCGTGCCGTCATATTTGCCGCTCGCGCCACCGTCCCACGTCGAAAGTTCGGCTTCGTACTCGGTAAATCCAAACGTATTCAACGTATGGATCGCAAACTCCAGGCACGACACCACTTCACTCTCAATCTGATCCGGCGTGCAGAAAATGTGCGCATCATCCTGGGTAAAACCCCGCACTCGCAGCAAACCGTGCATCGTCCCGCTCCGCTCATAGCGGTACACGGTCCCCAACTCGCCCAGCCGCACCGGCAGGTCACGGTAGCTATGCGGCGAATTCGCAAAGATCAAAATGTGGCACGGACAGTTCATCGGCTTCAGTTGGTATTCCGCATCGTCCAACTCCATCGGCGTGAACATGTTCTCGCTGTAGAAGTTGGCGTGCCCGGATACCTTCCAGAGGTCCCGCCGCGCCACATGCGGCGTATAAACCAGCGAGTAGCCCCGCTCCAAATACGCTTCCCGCATCCAGTCTTCCAGCGTCTTGCGGATGATGCCACCCTTCGGATGGAAAAAAATCAACCCCGGTCCTGCCAGCTCCTGAATGCTGAATAAATCCAGCTCGGCCCCCAACTTCCGGTGGTCCCGCCGCTTGGCCTCTTCTTGCCGGGTGATAAATTCTTCCAGGTCTTTCTTGCTGAAAAACGCCGTTCCGTAAATCCGCTGTAACTGCTTATTGTGCTCGTCGCCTTTCCAATACGCGCCGGCCAAATTCAGCAGCTTGAACGCCTTTATCTTCTTCGTCGAAGGCACGTGGGGCCCCCGGCAGAAGTCGATGAACTTCGGCCCCAGGGTATACTCGCTGAAAATCTCGCCCGCCCGTTCGGCGATCAACTCGCTCTTCATCCAGAAGTCGGCGTACTGCTTCAAACCCGCCTCTTTCTCGGTCATGATCCGTTCGTACGGCAGATCCCGCGCTTGAATCTCCCACATCTTGGCTTCGATCTTTTCCAGGTCGTCCGCTACAAACGGCACCGCCTTATCGAAGTCGTAGTAGAAGCCGTTTTCAATCGGCGGACCAATACCCAGTTGCGTGTCCGGCCAAATCTCCAGCACTGCCGCCGCCAGCAGATGCGCCGTCGAATGACGATACACCTCGAGCGATTCGGCGTCCCGCGTCGTCAAAATCTGCAAATTGACGTCGCCCTCGAGCGGCCGCGTCAAATCGTACATCTCGCCATTGACCTTGGCGACAATCGCATCATCAGCCAACCGTTGGCTGATCGCCTTCGCTACGTTGAAAGGGGTCGACCCGGTCGGGACGCTTTTTTGACTGCCGTCCGGCAGCGTGATGAGAATACTGGACATGAGGTTTTAACTGCGGGGGAACCCAGCCCAAAGGGCTGAATCCAAAGGAGCAGAATTAACATCAGAGTAGCATATGACCGCTTTGGCCCAACCCGCTGCAGTCCCCACCCCTTGCCTCGGCTGGTATCATAAAGGATCAGGAATGGAAACCGCCAACGGGACGGACATCTTCGACGAAGCAGCCCTGGTTGACCTCGCTCGCCAGGGCGACGATACCGCGTTTACCGCCCTTGTCAGCCGCTACGATCGCAAAATCTTCCGTCTCGCGAAAAACATCACGCAGAACGACGAGGATGCCGAAGACGTTCTCCAGGATGCCTTCCTCAAAGCCTATACCCACCTCGATCGCTTCAACGGCGACTCGAAGTTTTACACCTGGATCGTTCGCATCGCCGTCAACGAAGCACTCATGAAGTTGCGCAAACGCCGCAGCGATAAAATGGTGTCGCTCGATGAGGAAATTGATACCGGCGAAGAACAGGTCACCCGCGAAATCGCCGTCTGGGACGGCGACCCCGAACAAAAATACGGCCAAGCCGAACTACGGCAAATCCTCGACGAAGCCGTCCAAAATCTAAAACCCGCGTTTCGATCCGTCTTTCATCTCCGTGATGTCGAAGAACTTTCGACCGAGGAGACCGCCGAAGTGCTCGGCCTCTCCGTCCCCGCCGTGAAAAGCCGGCTCCTTCGCGCTCGCCTGCAACTCCGCGAACGCCTCACAAAGGTCTTCAAGCGGAAAGGAGACGATACGCTTGCTTACATGTAAAGAGTTTCTCACCGAACTCACCGACTTCCTCGACGAAGAAACAGACCCGGCTCTGCGGGCCAAGCTCGATAAGCACATCAGCGAATGCTCCAATTGTTGGGTAGTCGTTGACACCTGCAAAAAAACAATGCAGGTCTATAAAGGAATGGAGCCCCAGTCTATTCCTAGCGACGTCGAATCCCGTTTGATGAACGCCCTCCGCCGCAAAATGGCTGCCCACCGCTGCGGGGAAGAGTAGTTCTACAGTCCTATTTCCGCTGACATCGCTACGGTCTCCAACCGAGCCTGCTCAGGCAAAACCGAGTAGACTTCCTCTAATTGGTCGCCGTAAGCCGGAAATTCGACCATCGTCTCTCCGCCGCAAGGGTTCAATTCCGGATTCACCGGAAAGTCCAGCCCCGCCAACGTTTCCAGTAAATCTTCCAGATCCCTTGACGCTACCACCACCCGGACCATCAGCAACTCCCGAACCGTGCTCGGCATTTTCCGCCTCCGATTTCTCAGTCCCATCCACCGTTATCTAGAACCTATCATCGGTTTGCCCAACTAGCAAGTAAATTACTTGGCCCCAAATCGCCTCTAGAAGTCCTCGGATTGGCCGATACACTTTTCATGACCTTCGGCGCGCTTCGCGAGCTTTTCACTTCTCCCTCTCAGCTTACCCTCCGGCTCCTCACGGCCCTCCCCCTCAACCGCCGGATGTGGCTCGCTGTCGGCTTACTCAGTCTCCCGGTTTTCGCCCCCCTCTCCCTCTTCGTATACTCCCTCTATCAGGATGTCGCCTTCGCCGCCCGCGAACGGGAAGGGGTTGTCGGCGCTCGGCAACTTTGGGCCAAAATCAACAGCAACTCCCCTGCTGCTGCCGCCGCTCGCGCCGGCCTTCGCCAACTCCTGGATGATAGCTACCTCATCCTCGATCCCAGCCTCGACGCCTACAATCTGATGGACGCCATCTGCCTCGAACTCCCCAATCTCGGCATCTATCCCCCCGTCCTCGCCGACACCAAGGCCGCCCTTGCCCGGATCACCCGTTCCGCCCTCGCCGCCGTGAAAGAGGACGAAACCTTCTTCGGTGCCAGCCCCACCCTCCAAGCCCGCCTCCCCCTCGCCATCCGGCAATTCGAAACCGCGATCACCAACGCCGCCGCTAAAAAGGATGCCCCCGCCGCCCAAGCCGCTGTCGCGGCCTTTGTCGACGTCGGCCTCTCCGAACTCGATACCCTCCTCGCCATCCGCCAAAATGCCTATCAGCGTCGTATTATCCTCGCCTCGCTCACCACCGCCCTTCTCTACCTCCTCGGCATCTTCCTCGCCTTCCAAGTCCCCATCAGTATCACCCGCGAAATCCGCGACGCCGCCGAAACCCTCCAAGCCGGCTCACAGCAGATGCAACGGACCGCTGACTCGGTCACCAACGTCAGTACCGAAATCTCCCTCGGAGCGGCGCAACAGGCCTCCTCCGTCGAAGAGATCGCCTCCATGATGCAGCACTCTCGCGACCAAGCGCGGCGCGAAAGCGGAGAAACCGCCGCCATCGCCAAAAATATTACGGTCCTTAGCGATCAAATCTCCCACGGCGACGCCGCGATCCAGGAACTCCTCACCGCTATGTCTCAAATCCAAAGTGCCTCCGAACGCGTCCGCGCCGTCGTCAACATCATCAGCCAAATCGCCTTCCAAACCAACCTCCTCGCCCTCAATGCTGCCGTCGAAGCCGCCCGCGCCGGCGAACACGGCCTCGGCTTTGCCGTCGTCGCCGATGAAGTCCGCGTCCTCGCCCTCCGCTGCGCCACTGCCGCCGACGACACCAGCAACATCATGCTCGAAACCAAATCCAGCGCCTCGGATGGTTCGGTCCGAACAAAACAAGTCGCCCAAGTCTTCTCCGATATCGCCGCCGGTTCTGCCGCCATTGACGTCTCCCTCGCCCGCCTCAATCACGCCGCCTCTGACCGCACCAAAGCCATGGAACAAATCACCATCGCTCTCGATGGCGTCTCTTCCGTCGTCCAAAAGAACGCCGATGCCAACAAAGATGCCTCCCACGCCAACCAGCAACTTCGCGGCGAAATCGTCCGGATGTCCATGGTCGTCGAACAACTCGATTCCATTCTCGGACCCGTTAAGTAACTTACCCTCCGCAGTGCTATGCTGCGGGGTACGGTAAGTAGACATGAAACTTTTCTCACCCTCCCTAACCCTCCTCCTACTCACTCTCTCATCCCTCGCCTCCGGGCAAGGAACCATCACCACCCTCGCCGGTAACGGTGTCGCCGGCTTCGGCGGGGATGCCGGTCCCGCCGTCAACGCCCTCCTCTCGGCACCTACCAGCGTCGCCATCGACGCCGCCGGCATTGTCTACATCGCCGATAGCGCCAACCTTCGCATCCGCCGCGTCACCCCCACCGGCGTCATCTCCACCTACGCCGGCTCCGGCACAGGTGGCTCGGAAGGCGATGGCGGCTCCGCCATCGGCGCCCGCTTTCGCAACCCCCGCCGCATCGCCGTCACCGCCAACGGCACCCTCTACATCGCCGATACCGGCGACCACCGCGTCCGTCGGGTGACCCCGAACGGAACTATCACCGCCTACGCTGGCACCGGCAACCAAGGCCTCACCGGGGACGGTGCCCTCGCCGTCAATGCCCAACTCGACAGCCCCGAAGGCCTCGCCGTTGACGCCGCCGGAAATCTCTACATCGCCGATGTCGGCAACCTCCGCGTCCGCCGCGTTACACCCGGCGGTGTCATTTCCACCTACGCCGGAAATGGAGACTTCATCTCTACCGGCAACGGCGGCCAAGCCGTCAACGCCGGCCTCGCCGGACCCACCAGCCTCGCCGTCGATAGCGCCAACAACCTCTACATCGGCGAACAGGGCGGACGCATCCGTCGCGTCACTCCCGCCGGGATTATCTCGACCATCGCTGGAACCGGCACTCTCGGCTACACCGGTGACGGCGGTCTCGCCACCACCGCCCGCCTCGGCGCCATTCGCGGCCTTGCCGTCGACGCCGCCGGAAATATCCTCATCGCCGACACCGACAACCGCCGCATTCGCAAAATCTCCGCCGGCATCATTACTACCGAAGCCGGCAACGGCACCGCCGGCACTTCTGGCGATGGCTCCATCGCCACCTTCGCCCAGTTCATCACCCCCTTCGACGTCGCCACCAGCGCCACCGGCTTCTTTGTCATCGCCGATTCCGGAGCCCAACGGATCCGCAGCGTCGGGCCCGTCGCTCCTTCCGTCAGCCCGACTCCTCCCCTGTTCCTCTCCGGCTACAACCAAATCTTTACCCTTCGCTATGACCATCCCGGCGGCGTCGGCCAGATCGGTGTCGTCAACGCTCTTATCAACAGCTCCCTCACTGGCAGCAGCGCTTGCTACATCGCCTATTCCCAACCCCTCGGCGTCCTCTATCTCGTCAACGATGGGGGCGTCGACGTCGGCCTCTCCGCCGCCCTTTCCCTCGGCACGACCGGCTCGGTCAGCAATAGCCAATGCACCATCACCTCGGCCGGCTCCTCCGCCGTCGCCTCGGGAAACTCCCTGGTTCTCACTCTCAATGTCACTTTTACCCCCAGTTTCATGGGTAACAAGGTCATCTATCTTGCCGGCCAGTCCGTCGCCAACGCCACCTCCGGCTGGAAAACCGCCGGCGTTTCCATCATCCCTGAAAGCATCATCGCATTCCCCCGGTCTGGCGAAATGAATCCCCCCACTGGCGATACCGCCAACGCCACCGTCTCGTTTAACTATCAAGACACCATTGACGCTACCGCCCTGCAGACCGTCTGGGCGCTCTCGAATACCGCCGTCGACGCCCGCAACGCCTGCTACGTCGCCTATTACAGGCCCGGCAACCTCCTCTTCCTCTTCCCCGATAACGGCGACGGCAATGCCGCCACTTCGATCCCCCTCAGCGGTACCGCCGAAATCGAAAACTCCCAATGCCGGATCTCCACCATCGGCTCCGGAGCGATCACCGTCGGCAACACCCTCACCCTCACCCTGAACATCACCTATAAGCCCGGCTTCGCTCCTTCTTTCGGCGTCTGGACCGCCGCCAATACCCTCTCCGGACTCACCAGCCCGTGGAAAATCGTCGGCGCCCGGAAGAACCCATAACGCCGCATCCAGTAGACTACCCCGCTTCTGTGATATAAAATTTCAGAATGCAGAAGCAGCTCTCCGGCGTTTTCCCCATCCTCTGTACCACCTTCGATGACGCGGGTCAGGTCGACTTCTCGAGCCAGGCCCGCCTCATCCAGTACCTCCTCGCCGAAGGCGCTCACGGCCTCGGCCTGTTCGGTAACGCCAGCGAAGGCTACACCCTCTCTGCCAGCGAGCGAATCGCGCTCATGAAACTCATCCGCCGCGAAGTCGGGCCCGACGTTCCCCTCATCGCCTCCTCCGGCCACACCGGCACCGACGCCGCCGTCGCCCTCTCTAAAGAAATGGAAGATCTCGGCGCCGACGCCCTTATGGTCCTCCCCCCCTACTACCTCAAAACCGACGGCGATGGCCTCCTCCACTACTTCGGCGAAATCTCCCGCGCCATCTCCATCCCCATCATGATCCAGGACGCCCCCCTCCTCACCCAGGTCCCCCTCCCCGTCCCCCTTCTCGCCCGCATGGCCCGCGAAATCCCCAACGTCAAACTCGTCAAAGTCGAAGCGCCCCCCACCGCCCCCAAAACCTCCGCCCTCCACGCCGCCGCCGATTCGCTCCTCCTCTTCGGTGGCCTCAACTGCCAGTTCTTCATCGAAGAGTATCTCCGCGGAGCCCGCGGCCAAATGCCCGGCAGTGACCTCACCCGCGAACTTGTCGCCATCTGGAACGCTCTCGAAGCCAACAACCTCCCCGCCGCTTGGGACGAGTTCACCCGCATTCTCCCCCTCCTCCGCTTCGAACTCCAACCCGGCCTCGGTGTCTCCGCCATGAAACATAATCTCGTCAGCGAAGGCATCATTGCCTCCGCCCGCGTCCGTCATCCCACCGCCTCCCTCGACTCGGCCTCCCTCGCCGAACTCACCTTCCTCCGCCAACGCATCCGCCCCGCAGGGTCGGTCTAATATGACCCGCTGGCGCTGGGGCATCGCCAGCCTCTTCTTCTTCTCGACCGTCATCAACTACATCGACCGCCAAACCCTCTCCGTCCTCGCCCCCACGCTCACGAAGGAACTGGCGATCTCCGACCAGCAGTACGCCAACATCCTCACCGCCTTCCTCGCCGCCTACACCATCATGTACGTCGGCTCCGGCTTCCTCGTCGACCGCTGGGGCACCCGCCGCGCCCTCAGTATCTTCATGGTCTGGTGGAGTTCGGCCAACATGCTCCACGCCTTTGTCCGCGGCCCTTGGTCCCTTGCCGGCTTCCGTCTCCTCCTCGGCGCCGGCGAAAGCGGCAATTTCATGGCCGCCTCCAAAGGCGTCTCCGACTGGTTTGAACCCAAGGACCGCGGCTTCGTCAACGGCCTCGTCCAAGCCGGAGCCTCCGTCGGAGCCGTCATCGCCCCGCCCGTCATCACCACCTTGGCCGCCTTCTATGGCTGGCGCTCCGCCTTCATCGCCACCGGTGCCCTCGGCCTCCTCTGGCTCATCCCCTGGCTCCTCCTCACCCGACACGCCGTCGCTCTCCCCCTCCCCCCCGGCCCCCAGCGCTCTTGGACCGAAATGCTCCGCTATCGCCAAACCTGGGGCCTCCTCCTCGCCCGCTTCCTCTCGGACCCCGTCTGGTGGTTCTATCTCTTCTGGCTCCCCAAATACCTCGTTGACCAGCGCGGGTTCACCGTCCTCGAAATGGGCCTACTCGCCTGGATGCCCTATCTCACCGCCGACCTCGGCAGCCTCTCCGGCGGCTGGCTCTCCGGCCAGCTCATCAAACGCGGCCGCGCCCCCGTCGCCGCCCGTCTCACGTGGATGCTCCCCTTCGCCGCCCTCATGCCCCTCTCGATGGCCATCGGCTTTGTCGAAAGCCGCAACGTCGCCCTCGCCCTCATCTGCGTCGTCACTTTCGCCCACATGGGTTGGAAAACCAACCAGGCCACTCTCACGAACGACATCTACCCCCGCGAAGTCGTCGGCACCGTCTCCGGTCTCCTCGCCTTCGGCAACGGCCTCGGCGGAACTTTGTTTACAGCGTTAACCGGCTGGATGGTCGTCCATTTCAGCTATGCGAGCGTCTTCGTATTGATGGGATTACTTCACCCTTTGGCTTACTTACTCGTCCGGTACCTCGTTCGCTCACCGATCCGCTCCCCGATTCATGACTCGCCATCATCGCATCCTTAGCCCGATAGATATGTTGCCGTAACGCTGTCTGCGCCCGGCTTACGTCGCCGGCCCGCAACGCCGCCACGATCGCTTCGTGTTCCGCCTGCTCCTGCTGAAATCGCTCTAACCATTCCTTACCTTGAAACGCTGTCACCGTTTTCCGACTCTCCGAAGCATGAATCCGCGCTATCGTCAGATGAGCATTCAATCCCCCGTACATCTCCACCAACCGCTGATTTCCCGACGCTTCCAGCAGCACCCGATGCAACTCACTGTTCGCCAACTCGTGCTTCCGCAGCATCTCTTCGCTCGTCACCGCCTTCCGCAGCAGCTCCAGGCAGTCGTCCATCTCTCCCAATATCTTCGCCGTCAACCGCGCAATCGCCAACTCGGCCGCCAGACACTCCAGCGCGCAACGCACTTCAAACGTGGACTGAATATCATCCTTCGTCAAGGTCGCGACAAACGTTCCGGAACGCGGTCGAATCTCAATCAACCCCTCCGTACACAGCCGCTGCACCGAATGCCGCACCGGCGTCAAAGAAACCCCCAATTTCTCGGCAATATCTTCCACCTGCAACCGCTCGCCCGGCTTGAAGCCGCGCGTCAAAATCGCCTCGCGCAGCGCTTCGTAAACTTCGTCAGTTGCTCGTTTCCGGGTGATGCGGCGCAGTTTCATTCGTAGTCCAAACTTAATTATCTACAGTAAGGTGTCCCATGCGCATTGAAAACATTTCCGCCTTCCCGGTTCGCATCCCCCGCGACACCGCCGCAGCCCGCGGCTTGGCCGGTTCTCCTACCTCCGTCCACGGCGATGGCCGCTACCGCTGGTCCACCGACTACCCCGTCCTATACCCCGCTGACCTCGAAACTGCCCTCATCCGCATCGATCTCTCGAACGGTCTCACCGGCTGGGGAGAAGCACAAGCCCCCCTCGTCCCCGAAATCGCCTGCACCCTCATCGACCTCCTCCTAGCCCCCGTCCTCCTCGGCAAAGACTTCAATGGCACCCCCGCCGAAATCAGCGCCTTTCGTGAATTGCTCTACAGCACGATGCGCGTCCGCGGCCAAACCGGCGGCTACCAACTCGACGCCATGGCCGGCCTCGACATCGCCCTCTGGGATCTCGCCGGCCAAATCTCCAACCAATCCGTCTCCAAACTCCTCGGTGGCTCCGCCACCCGTGTTCCCGCCTACATCTCCGGCGTCGCCGGAGCGACCGACGAAGAACGACACGCCTTCATCGACCTCTACATCCAACGCGGCTTCCGCCTCTTCAAGGTCTATCTCGAAGATTCCTGGCCCGAACTCGACCGCCGCGTCCGCCTCTTCCAGTCCGCGTTCCCCCAAGCCCGCTTCGCCGTCGATGCCCTCTGGCATCTGCCCTCCGGCGCCGGCCTCGATCTCGACCTCGACTGGATGGAGTGCCCCTTTCTCCCCGAAGACTACGACGAGCATCACCGCTGGACCCGCCGCGCCCGCTCCCCCCTCGCCCTCGGCGAATCCTACCGCTCCCGCCATGAACTCCGCCCTTTCCTCCCCTTCACGAAGGTCCTCCAACCGGACCTGGGCCGCTGCGGCATCACCGAAACTCTCGCCATCGGCAAAATCGCCAAACGCCTCGTCCCCCACCTCAGCATCGCCCTCGCCCCCCAAATCCTCGCCGCCGTCCACGTCGCCGCTGCCCTCCCCAACTCCCGCCTCTGCGAGTACAACCCCCACGTCCTCGAAACCGCCAATCAGTTTCTCACCGAACCCATCCAACTCGATGGCCCCAACTACGTCGTCCCCTCCCGCCCCGGCCTCGGCGTCGCCTTCAACGACGCCGGCCTAGCCTTAGGGCAGCGCAAAAGCATGGTAAGTTCCCCCGCTGGCCGCGCCTGACTTCCCGCCCCCCGCCGCAATCACCACATACTGCTTCCCCCCCACCATGTAAGTCGCCGGGGTCGCGTTCCCGCCCGCCGTCAACGTCGTCGACCACAGTAACTTGCCCGTCGCCTTATCAAACGCCCGAAACTGTTTATCGTGGTTAGTCGCCCCGATAAACAGCAGCCCCCCGGCCGTCACGAGCGGCCCTCCATAGTTCTCCGTTCCCGTCGTCTTATCCGCTAATTGCGGATACTCCCCGAACGGCTGCTTCCAAACGTACTCCCCCGAATTCAAGTCAATCGCGTTCAGCGTCCCCCACGGCGGTTTCACCGCCGGGTACCCCTCCGGATCCAAAAATTTGTTATACCCATCCGTCTGGTACGCCTGATCAATCAGCGAACTCCCCGCCGCCCCCGCCGACGCCACGTCCTTCCCCGTCAGCAGGTACTCCAAAATCGCCCCCCGCTGCCTTTCCGGCAGGTGCCCAAATCCCCCCATCCGCCCCTGTCCTTTAGCAATCACCCGCTCATAATCCGCCCTCTTACTAGCCTCCAACTGAACCAGGGAAGGGAACTCCGGCGGGCTCCCGCCCCGGTCCTCCCGATGGCATCCCGCACAATTCCGCGTGTATAAATCTTTCGCCGACTCCACCCCCTTCGCCGCCGGCCGCGGCACCAACCGCAAAATCCAAGGCATCTCGTTCGCATTCACATACAGGAACCCCGTCGTCCCATCGAACGCCGCCCCGCCCCACTCCCCGCCCCCGTCAAACCCCGGAAAAACCACTGTCCCCTCCTTACTCGGCGGAGTAAACTGCGGGCCA
>JBKJLJ010001061.1:0-2567 GCA_046597015.1 Bryobacteraceae bacterium | reverse complement strand
CGCCGCCTTCGCCATGTTCGTGTGCGGATGGCGGGTGGTCTTCAGCCGTCGGTAGAACTGGCCCTCGACGGCGGAGACGTTCACGATGTGTTTGTCGCGGGTGGGGGTGCGGAGCATGAGGGGCTTGAGGCGGGCGTTGAGGATGAAGGGGGCGACGGCGTTGATGAGTTGGACTTCGAGGAGTTCGACGGAGGAGACTTCATCGAGGAGGAGGCGCCAGGAGTTGCGGCCGCGGAGGTCGACTTGTTGGAGGTCCTGGTCGAGGCGGCCTTCGGGAAAGAGGTGCTTTTGGCTGAGGAGTTCTTCGGGCAGAAGCGCCACCTGGGAGAGCTCCGCGGAGGTAGCGGCCTGGAGTTCCGAGCTGCGGAGGAGTTGGTGAGCCGGGGCGGACATTTGGGCCAGGGCGGCGCGTTCGCCTTCCATCATGTGGGCGTAGAATTCGGGGGGGCGGCGGACGGTTTGGCAGGCGTTATTGATGATGAAGTCGAGGTGGGTGCGCGTTGCGAGGAGTTCGCGGCAGAACGCTTCGACGCTGGGGGTGTGACGGAGGTCGAGGCCGAAGATTTCGAGGCGATGGCCCCAGACGGCGAAGTCTGGTTCCTGGGCGTAGCGGTTGGCAGAATCGCGGGGGAAGCGGGTTGTAACGATGAGTTGCGCCCCGGCGCGGAGCAGCTTGAGTCCGGTTTGGTACCCGATTTTGACGCGTCCGCCAGTGAGGACGGCGACGCGGCCGTGGAGGTCGGCGAGTTCGGTGCGCTTGGCGAAGTTGAACTCAGCGCAAGGGGGGCACATCTGGTCGTAGAAGTGGTGGATGACGGTGAATTTCTGCTTGCAGACGTAGCAGTGCTGGGGTTCGACGGACTCACGGGGTTCAGGTTCGTCAGCGTGGACATCTTCGGGAGCGAAGCCGGTGGGGGGGAAGACGTTGGGGGTGGTGAAGACGGGCTTGCGGCGGAGGGCCCGGATGCCGGTATCTTCGCGAGCGGCGTCGACGCGTTGGGCTTTGGCTTCGCTGCGTTCGCGCTCCTGGGCCTTCAGGCGGGCGCGGCGGGCGACGGGGTCGGGGTTGAAGTGTTGGGCGATGAGGTACTGGAGACGGCCGCGCTCCGGTTGAGGGAGGTTAGCGAGGAGGTCGCGGTCGGCGTCGAGCTGCTCGAGGAGTTCGAGGGTGGCGCGGAGCCGCTCCAGGATATTGGGGTCGGGGTAGGTAGGAGACAAGAGCTATCTCCTATGATATCGGGGTTACGGGCTTGGGATTTGGCCGAAGCTGAAGAGGGAGTTGCGGGTGCGGACGAGGAGGCGGGGGCCGACGATGGCGGGGGTTGAGAAGGCTTCGTCTCCGAGGTCGTTGAGGGCGAGGATTTCCCACTGGGGGCCGGCCTGGAGGACGGTCATTTTGCCTTCGGAGTTGACGATGTAGACCTTGCCGTCGGCGGCTACGGGGGAGGCGAAGTAGTCGCCGAGGGCGTTGGTGGCGCGGCCTTGCTTGAGGGTTGCGCCGGTAGCGGGGTCGAGGGAGGTGATGATGCCGCCGTCCTTGACCATATAAAAGACGCCATCGAAGAGGACGGGGGCGGGGACGTAGGGCAGGTTTCGTTTGACGCGCCAGCGGACGGCGGAGGATTCCATTTTGCCTTTGCCGTTGAGGGGGATGGCGACGGCGCCGTACTCGCCGAGGCCCATTTGGCGGGCGGTGTCCCATTCCTGGGCGTCGATGAAGCCGTCTTTGTTCTGGTCGAACCAGCCGAAGTTGTCGGCGATGTTCTGGTCGGCTGCGCTTTCGGCGAGGGAGACCTTTTGGTCGCCGTTTTTGTCCCGCTCGGCGAGGGTGGCGGCGAAGGTGGGTAGCCAGGGTTGGTCAGAGCCGGAGGCGGTGACGATGACGGAATCGCCGAAGACGACGGGGGTGCCCATGGATCCGTTGGACGGGAGGGGGATCCACCAGCGTTTTTCGCCGGTGGAGAGGTGGTAGGAGTCGACGCGGGTGGAGCCGACGGCGATGAGTTGGTCCTGGTGGGCGAAGGGGACGGCCCAGCCTTCGACGCTTTCGGGTCGTTCGGTGCGCCAGCGTTGTTTGCCGGTGGCGGGGTCGAGGGAGAGGAGGAAGGAGCGTTTGGCGTGATCGCAAAGGAGGATGAGTTGGCCGCCGGCGAGGATGGGCGAACTGGACATGCCGTAGAAGTTATCGAAGGGGCCGAGGGGGTGGCGCCAGCGCTCCTTGCCGGCGTGGGAGTAGGAGATGAGGCCGAAATCGGCGAAGAAGACGTAGACGTTTTTGGCGTCGGCGACGGGGGTGGGGGAGGCGGCGTCGTTGGCTTTGTAGATGGTTTGGAGTTTGGCGGGTTTGAGGGAGCGGCGCCAGAGTTCGCGGCCGGAGGCGAGGTCGTAGGCGAGGGTGAGAAGGGAGCCTTTTTCGGTGGCGGTGAGGAAGACGCGGTTGCCGATGACGACCGGGGAGGAATGGCCGAAGGGGACGTCGACCTTCCAGGCGACATTTTTGGTGGGCCCGAAGTTGACGGGGAGGCCTTTGGCATCGGCGACTCCGGAGCCGTTGGGGCCACGGAATT
>JBKJLJ010001006.1:0-5849 GCA_046597015.1 Bryobacteraceae bacterium | reverse complement strand
GCAATTAAAATATATTTTTAGCCCACATTCTAAAAGACTTAATCCCTCTTTCTCCCTCCCAAAGCAACCAGAAATTAGGAACCCATACTGTATAATCAAGCAGGATTAGCAAACACGCCCTGAACTGGCTAGCAGGCAGGGCAAACGGCGGCGCTTTAGCGCCGCCGTTTTGCGTTCTAAGGGAGACTTCACCATGTCGGAAGAATTGACAGACGAACAGAAAAAGGCCCGTCGCGCCGAAATTAACCGTCAAAATGCCCAAAAAAGCACCGGCCCAAAAACCGGCCCCGGGAAAATGAAGGTTCGGCTCAACGCCCTCCGTCACGGTGCCCGCGCAAACGTCATCGATATGTCCGCCCTCGATAGTCTTGTCCTGCTCCCCTGGGAAGGTCCCGAGGCCTACAAAGCCTGCCTCGCCGACTATTCAGACAAACTGCAACCTCGCGATCAGGTCGAAATCGGCGTCTGCCAGCGAATCGCCGATACCCAGTGGCGCCTCATGCGCCTGACTCTCCATGAACGCACCTTCAACGAAGAATGCATGCTCAAGGCAAGCCAGTTGGACCACCCCGGCGTCTCGGAAACGCGGCTACTAGACCTCGACTGCCTGAACAGCTTCCAAATCGCCTCGGAAAGCAAAATGCTCAAGGAGTTCCGACGCGAAGAAGCAGCCTTGCAGCGCTCCCTGAATGCCAGTTATCGGGAGTACGCCATGCTCCGAAAGCTGGACCCGAGGCCAAAATCGCCGCTCACCCAGAACGCGCGGATCATCGGACCGTCCCAGGCACCTTCCCCGCTCGAACAAATGAGCGAAGAATCTGTAAACTTGCAACCCGCTGATTCCATTGAGCCAAGTGCCATTCCAGTCGACAATCAAAGCCAAGTGCAAACCGCTGCGGTCCCCCCGAAGACCGAAACGCCGGCCCCGTTCGTGCCGCAAAGCAAGCCGTTGACCTTCGCGGCCGGGTGTCCCAGTGTCTAGCTTCTCCAGAAAGGGGAAATTTCGACCGTCGGGCCCGCCAATTCGAGCAGCGGCGCCGATCGGGACGCCCGAAGTGTGCCCGGATCTAACACCGATGCAGCCGGCTTCGGCCTGGGCCGCCGCTGATTTGGGCTTCACCCCAGACCCTCGCCAAGCCGAATTTCTCGATCACGCCCACGGCCGCATCGCCTTCTGCACCTCCCGCCAGTCCGGAAAAACGCAGGCCGCCGCGGCCAAGGCGCTCCATGCCGCCTTGACGTACCCCGGCTCGCTTTACTTACTCTTCGGGCCGGTCGCCCGTCAATCCGGAAACTTACTCCACCGCATCCGGACTTTCTGCCAATTACTCGGCTTACTAACGAAATCGGACCCCGATCATGATAACTCCGTCGTGCTGCCAAATGGCTCCCGCTTCGTGGCCCTTCCCGGAGTTCCCGATAACGTCCGCGGTTTCGCCGCCGCCAAAGCGGTCATCATTGATGAAGCGGCCTTTGTGGATGACCGCATCTACCCGGCCGTCTCGCCGATGTTAGCCGTCTCGAACGGCAGCCTTTGGGCTCTGTCGACGCCTAACGGCCAGACCAACGTCTTCTACGAGCTCTGCAACACCAACGCCAATGGCTGGGCCGTCTTGCGCTCCCCCGCCGTCGAATGCCCTCGGATTTCCTCCGAATTCCTCGCTGCGGAAAGGGCGCTGCATGGCGAGAACCTCTTCGCTCAAGAGTACGAGTGTGCCTTTGTCTCCGCCGCGCTCCAGTTTCTGGACCGTGCCGTCATCGCCCGGGCCCGGCAGTTGTACCAGCCCTTGCCCTCTCCCTGTTTCGGCTTTAACGAGCTATTCATCGGCATCGATGTCGGCAAGCGGCAGGACCACACGGCCATCGTCGCCCTGGAGTTCGCCCTATCCAAATCCGCCGAACGGGACCCCGTCACTTACGCATACCGCACCGAGGCCCACTTACTCCTGCGGTCGGCCGAATCGTTGCCCCTTGGCTCGGACCATCTGGATTTACCCAGCCGCATCCGGGCGCTCATCGCTTCCCTGCCCGGGCCGTACAAGCGGATCAACCTGATCATTGACGCGACCGGCGAGAGCACCCTGATCGAGGTGCTCCGTCGGGATCGAGCCCTGAATCAGTACCCACTGACCCCGGTAGCGATCACGAGCGGGCATCAGACCACCCTTCTAGCCGGAAGCTACAAAGGGGTGCCCCGGCCGGACCTGCTCACCCGGTTGCGAACGGCCTTCGGTACCGGCCGCATCAGCCTGCCGAGTGCGACGCCCGGGCTCGCCGAACTCGAGCGGGAGCTCATCGCCTTCCGCTCCGATGGCCAGCAGCCAGAGCACGACGACCTCGTCTTCGCCCTGGCCTTAGCGGTCTGGCTCGCCTTCAACGAAAAGAAGTCAGACTTTTTCCCCGAACCCGGCCGTCGGTAACCTCAGATCGCAAACGGGCTCGTGACTATACCGTCCGGCAACCGCAAAGGCGGCCCGGGCTACACCTGTGCACTCGGCCGCGGCTAGGCGCAAGTCACAGGCGGCACGGAACCGCGCGCGCCAGCAAGCGGACCATGCTGTCGACCAAACTTTGGCAAGTAGGCTCTAAGTCGTCGGTAACATCCGGTCCCAGCTACTCGGATCGAGATCCCGGCCTGCGGTCCGGCATCTGCGAAAGGCGACCCGGGCTAGGCCTGCTCACGCGGTGGCGGACCGCTCCAGGTACCGTCCGCGTCCAAACCAGGCCGTCGGTGATGTCCCTTCCCGCCTGCTCCGCTTGAAGATCCGGCGCGGACACGAGACCACCATGCTGCCCGGCACCTGCCAAGGGCGACCCGGGCAAGACCTGCTCACGCAGTTGCGCACCGTTCCAGGTACTCCCCGAATCAGTCTGCCCCGGCTACGCCGGGTCCTTCCCGTTCTGGCTTCGCCCTCTGGCTCGCCTGCAACGAAAAAAGCCCGGCCGTTGCCCTACCTTTCGTACACCGTCTTGCCGCCCACCACGGTCATCAGCGGCTCAATCCGCCGAATCTCGGCCTCCGGACACGTCAGATAGTCCCGGTCAATCACCACGAAATCAGCCCATTTCCCTGCCTCGATCGACCCCTGCTCCTTCTCGGCAAAATGCAGGTAAGCCGGCCCGTTCGTGTACATCCGCAGCGCCTGCTCCCGGCTGATCTTCTCCTCCGGATAAATCTCCTTCCCCGCCCTGGTCAGCCGCGTAATCGCCATCCACATATTGAAAAACGGGTTGAACGGGTTCACCGCCCGGTTCTTATCGTGGCCGATCATGTGGTCGCTCCCCCCCGCAATCACAATCCCGTTCTTCAGGTAGGTCTGCAGCGGGAAAAAGTACCGCATGTTCCGGTACCCAAACACCTGCTCCAGCGCCGGCACGTCAAAATGCAGCCAACCCGCCTGCACGTCCGCCAGAATCCCCATCTTCTTCATCCGGCCCACCGACTCCTCGCTCATGAAGCTCCCATGCATAACGTGCGACCGGCTCGGCTGAATCGGCCGTTCCTTGTCGAGCGCCTCAAACGTGTCCAACAGTACGTCGATCGCGGCCCCGCCCTGCGCATGGCTCGTCAACTGCCAACCCTTGTTCCGCGCCGCCCGCATGATCGTCGTCAGCTTCGGCCCGTCCACAAACAGCGTCCCCCGCGCATCCGGATTCGTCTGCCCATACAGTTGCCGCCCGTACTCCCCATAGGGCATCCGCTGGTAAGCCGTCCCCACGCTCTGCCCCCCATCCAGCGTCACCTTAAACGACCCAAACTTCAGCCACTCATCCCCCTGCCCCGTCTTCCACGGGTTCTTCTCAATCTCGGCCACCACCTCCTCCGCCGACCGCATCGCGTTGATCCGCCACGTGATCACCGCCCGCACCGGCAGCTTCCCCTGCGCCTTCAACTTCGCGAAGAGGTCGTAATCCTCCAGCACCGCCGCCCGATCCCCCACCGACGTCAACCCCGCCGCCGCGTACAGCTTCAGCATCGTCTCCAGCGCCGCCAGCTTCTGGGCTTCGGTATAGCTCGCCCCCTGCGGCACACCCTTCAACAGCCCTGCCGCGTTCCGCAGAATCCCGTTCGGCTGCCCGTCCGCGCCTTTCACCACCTCGCCGCCCGGCGGGTTCGGCGTCGCCGCCGTAATCCCGCTCTTCTGCAGCGCCATCGTATTCGCCCCCCACACGTAGGAGCCATCGAACGCCACCGGATGCTCCGTCGTCACGTCCAGGTCCTGCTTGGTCGGGAACCGTTGCTCAGCCAGCCGCGGCGGCAGCGTTCGGGGCACCACGATCCATTCGCCCTTCGGAGTCGTCTTGGCCTTCTCCCGGATGAACGCCTGGATCTCCACGATGCTGTTCAGCGGCGGCAGCTTGCTCTCAAACTCGCTAAGTCCCGCCCCCAGCGCGTGGACGTGCGCGTCGATCAGTCCCGGCAGCACCATGTTCCCCGCCAAGTCCACCAGCTTCGTCGCTGGCCCTTTCCGCGCCAGCATCGCCGCACTGGTGCCGGTCGCCACAATGCGACCCTTCTCAACGGCCATGGCTTCGACGATGCTGAACTTGGCGTCCGCGGTCACAATCCGCCCGTGGTGCAAAATCAAGTCCGGCGCGGCCGTCAAGCCGCCAGCCAGCGCTAAGACTAATCCAATAACTCGCATAGGTCGTCTATCCAGAAATCCGGCTCCATCTCCGCGCGGTTGCCGTAGCCATAGGTTACCGCGCAAACCGTCACCCCCGCCGCCCTTGCCGCTGCGATGTCCGCTGGCGCATCACCCACCATCAGCGCTTCCCGCGGATCGACCCCGAACAGATCAATCGACCGCTGGATCACCTCCGGCGACGGCTTGGCCGGAAACCCGTCCGTCCCCTGCACGTGGTCGAAATGCCCCAGTAACCCGAACTTCTCCAGCACCACCCGCGTCGTCGGCGTCCCCTTCGTCGTCGCCGTCGTTTTCAGCCCGCCCAACTGCCGCAGCGCCTCCGCCACCCCAGGAAACAGCCGCGTCGCGTTGTGCTCCCGCGCCCAGTACACTTCCCGGTAGTCACCAATCAGCCGCTCCACCTGCGGATCCGTGATCCCCGGAATCACGTCCAAAAAGAGGTCCGACAAGTGGCGCCCAATATAACTCCGCAACCGCTCAAACGGCTGCGGAGGATAACCGTGGCGGTCGAGAATTGTCTCGACCGCGAAACAGATATCCTCCGCGGAGTCCGTCAATGTACCGTCAACGTCGAATAGGTACAGCCGATACGGCCGGCCCATTACGCCGGCGAAGGGCCGTCCGCCAACGGCGGAATCCGTAACCCGCCCAGACTGCTCGGCGGCGTCACCTTATCGTCATCGCTCTTGGTCTTGGGATTGGTGCGAAACGCCGAAAGCGTCTCGCCCTGGATCAACTGCTTCACTTCGCTGCCGTCCAGCACTTCCCGTTCGAGCAGCGCTTCCGCAATCCGAACCATCGCGTCCTTGTTGGCCTCGATGAACTTCCGCGCCCGGGCGTAGCCGTTATCGACCAGCTTTCTCACCTGCGCGTCAATCGCGATCGCCGTCGATTCCGAGTAGTCCCGGTGCTGCGAAATCTCCCGGCCCAGGAAGATCTGCTCTTCCTTCTTGCCGTAGCTCATCGGTCCGAGGTCGCTCATCCCCCACTCGCAGACCATCTTCCGAGCCATGTCCGTCGCGCGCTCAATGTCATTACCCGCGCCCGTCGTCATCTGCTTCATGAAGATCTCTTCCGCAATTCGCCCGCCCATCAGGATGGCCAACTGCGCTTCGAGATAGTCCTTGTTGTAGGAGTGCTTATCGTCCACCGGCAACTGCATCGTCAAGCCCAACGCCATCCCGCGAGGGATAATCGTCA
>JBKJLJ010000885.1:0-15266 GCA_046597015.1 Bryobacteraceae bacterium | reverse complement strand
CATCGGAGCCGACCGATACGCCTTCCTGGCGGGCTGAAAGGGAGATGAAGTTGATGACGCTGTCGGTACCGAGGTCGACGACGCTGAGGGAGGCACCCTGGGTGTTGGTGACGTAGAGGTAGTTGTTGTCGGGTGAAAGGGCGGCGGCGAGCGGAAATTGGCCAACGGCGATGCGGTTGACGACCCGTTTTTCGGGGATGGAAAAGACATCAACGCGGTTGGCCGAGGAATTGACGAGATAGAGGCGGCCACGCACTTCATCGATGACGATATCGGACGGGGTTCCTCCGAGGCTGTAGACGATCCCAAACGTCGCTCCGGCGGTTTGGGCGAGTACGGGGGTACCGAAAATCAGGAGGAGGACGAAAAAACGAAGGAGGATCGATTGCAGGAGCATAAGCGAATTCGCTAGTCTAACCCATTAGGACCACAAAAGTTTCCGTGATGGGCGCAACAAAATCCCTGAGAAGGGGTTCAGGAGATCCTTCGCATCGTGATTACCAAGCTGGCAGTGACAAATCGGACCCGAGGCACGATTGTGGCCGAGAATGCCGATATTGCTGATTCCAGCGAAAAACGGCGGCGGGGATTGTTGCCCAGGAGCGAGTTTCCGGCGGGCGAAGGGCTGTGGATTGTGCCTTGCGAGGGCGTCCACACCTTCGGAATGAAGTTTCCGATTGACGTTTTATACCTGAACAAAAAACGGAAAGTGCTGAAGATTCGCCCTGACATGAAGAAAAGTCGGATTTCGTTTTGCCTCACGGCCCACTCCGTGTTGGAATTGCCGGCTGGCATGGCGGCGCAGACGGGAACGGTCGTGGGCGATGAGCTAGAGTTGGACAAGCGGCAGGTGGCAGATTGAACCGGCTACTGCTCGTCGGGGCGGTTTTGCTTTCCGCAGTGGGTTGTGGGCCTCAACGTATGGCCAAGATGAAGAAACCAAAACTTCCCCCGGTGATGCAACAACAGGTATTGAATGCCGTCAACGCGGGTGATGGGAATGTGCGCGTGCGGCGATTGCGAGAGCGGATTGCGGCCGAGCCGCGGAACGTGGCGGCGCGGTTGGAGCTGGCGGCTGAGTACGGGTCAATGGGCTATCCCGAATTAGAGATGGAGCACTACCGGATTGCGGTGGAGCGTTTCCCGGAATCGACGATGGCGGCCGAGAGATTGGCTAAGAGCTTGCGGAAGTTGGGGTCGCCCGGTGAGGCGGCGGACCTGATGGTAGGTTTGGTGGAGCAGCAGGGCAAGCCAAATGTGGAGATGCTCTCCTGGGCGGGGATTTTGCTCGATGAAGCCGAGCGGCTCCGTGAGGGCGAGGGAATGCACCGCCGGGCGATTTTGGTGACGTCGAAGCAAGATTATTTGTTCAATAACCTTGGCTACAATTTGATGCTGCAAAAGCGGTTTAGCGAAGCGGCGGATGCTTTTCGCCGGGCGATTGAGATCAATGCTTCGTCGACGACGGCGCGGAACAATTTGGGCCAGGCACTGCTCGAAATGAGTGCGGCGAAAGCACCGACGGACGCGATGGCCCAGTTCCACCGGGCGAGCGATTTGGCGATCGCGCACAACAACGTGGGTGCGTTGCTCTACGCGCGGGGTGATCTGGTCGCGGCGCGGAAGGAACTGGAGATTGCGCTTGAGTACCGGCGCGATGTGCCACAAATTTTAGAAAACCTTCGTCTTGTGTCAGTGGCCGATGGGAAACCTATCGGAATGCCATCGGCCCAAGCGACGGTTTGGCAAAAGGTGGGCCACGGGTTTAAAGTAGCCTTTGGCGCACCGGACGTGAAACAGAGCAAAGGGTCTGCGGAAGCGGCCCAGTGAAAGGTATAGGAGTTCCCATGATCAAACAACTATTGCTGCGGATTTGGAAAGAAGAAGATGGCCAGGACCTCGTCGAATACGCGCTCATCGTAGCCGCGGTCGGCTTGGCGCTGATCACGACCGTGAATCAGCTTTCGACAGCGGTCGTGAGCTTGTACTCTTCGATCACTCAGGGTTTGACTTCGATCGGCGCCTCCGGCCAGTAGATCTGAATTGGGCATGGAGCCACGTTCGCCATCTGCGATGGTCCGATGGCTCCTGCCTGATCTCAGCCTGTTGCTCGTAGGGGTGACGCTGTTTTATGCGCTGATGTTGTATCAGGCGCCGACACAGCTGTTTCGGGATTCTGACGCGGGTTGGCATATTCGCAACGGGGAGCGGGTGCTTGCCTCCGGAGCAGTACCGACGGTGGATCCGTGGTCGTTTTCGAAGCCGGGCGAGCCTTGGTTTGCCTGGGAGTGGGGGGCGGATGTCTTGATGGCACGAGCTCATCAGTCCTTTGGACTGCGCGGCGTGGCCTTACTGTACCTTATGCTGATTGGGCTTTGCTCGTGGTTTTGGATGCGTTTGCATTGGGCTACAGGGGGCACGTTTGGATTGGCGGCGGTGTTTGCCGCGCCATTTCTGACTAGCGTTCAGTTGCACTGGCTGGCTCGACCGCACCTGTTTAGCTGGGTGTTCCTGCTCGTCGCCTTATATTTGGTCGAGAAGGGCAAGTACACTTGGCTAGTGCCGCTAGCGGCGGTTTGGGCCAATGTTCACGGCAGTTTTATTCTGTTGCCAGCGTTGTTGATTTGTTATGCCCTGCGGGACTGGCGATGTTTGCTATGGGCGGTCGGGACGATGACCGCGACTCTGGTAAACCCCTATGGCTGGCGAGTGCATGCGCACATCTGGCATTATTTGCAGGACAAGGAGTTGCTGGACCGGGTGGCGGAATTTCAGAGCTTCAACTTCCATGCGGAGGGAGCCGCGCAGATCATCTTAGCGTTGTTGCTGGTGATGGGTGGGGCGGTTTGTGCTTTGCAGGCGGGGCGGTGGCACCACGCCCTGTGGATGTTGGGCTTGGTGGTGATGAGCTTGCGATCGGCGCGGGGGCTGCCGATGTTGGCCTTGGCTGGTTTGCCCATGGCGAATGCGGCGCTTTCGACGGCGCTGGAGGGCCGTTGGCCAGCGGTGTTCTCGTATTTTGGACGGTTACGGGGGTGGGACGCACAGGTGCATGGGACAGCGCTGGCGGTGCCGGCGATGGCTCTGTTTGCGCTGGCGGTTTTGGGAACTGCTGCAGATTTCCCAGCGAGTCAGTTTCCGGTCGTATCGTTGGCGCACGTGCCGGCCGAGGCCCGGTTGCTGGCACCGGACAGCTATGGCGGGTACCTGATCTACCGGGGCCGGACGGTTTTCTTCGATGGCCGGAGCGACTACTACGGGGCGGCGTTTTTGAAAGAGTACGTGCAGCTAGTAGAGGTTCGGCCCGGATTTCGACAGATTCTAGCGAAGTATCGGTTTACGCACGCGCTTTTGCCGGTGCGGTATTCGCTGGTCGAAGTGTTGATCGAAAGCGGTTGGAGAGAGAGGTATCGGGATGAAGTTTCTGTGCTGTTAGAACGGAACTTCTAGAGGTATCCTGTGTTAATACGTTCTCACCTGATCGATCGCAATTGGCTCCCTCGCTTGGGGTTTGGCCAGAAATAAAGGATTAAGGAAGGTTAATGGACCGACAGAAGCTTCTGATGATTTTCGGTGGCGCGGCAGTGGCGGCAGCCCTGCTGACTTGGTTCCTTTATTCTGCGACCGTCGCTCCTAAGAAAGAAAAGTTGGTTCAGGTTTTGGCGTCGAGCGCAAGTCTCCCGGCGGGTACGCGGCTACAGAAGATCCACTTCAAGAAGATTACGATCGCGGAGAAAGATGCTCCTTTGGGCGCGTTGCTCGATGAGAAAAGTGGGATTGATCGCACGCTACTGTATCCGTTGACGCTAAACGAGCCGATTCTGTCGACCCGGCTTTCGAGTGTTTCGGGAGCCGATGGGGTGGCTTCCTTGATCGAAATTGGCAAGCGAGCGGTAGCTGTTTCGGTGAACGACGCAGCGAGTGCGAGTGGTTTGATTCAAGCTCGATCGCATGTGGACGTACTGTTCACGAAGCCGGGTTCGATGTTGGAAGCAGTGACCACGACGGTGCTAGAAGACGTAATTGTCTTGTCAGTCGGCCGTTCGGTTGAGCCAGCGGGAACTGCGCCGGCAGCGACGGCGGGTGGTGGCAGTGCGACTCCGGCGCCGGTCCCGGTGGTCAACACGGGACAAAGTCGTGCAGTGACACTGCTCGTGACCCCCGAGCAATCCCGGGTCTTGGAACTGGCGAAAAACCAGGGGCGGATCGCGCTGGCACTGCGGAACCCGAAGGACGAATCGAAGTCGGACGCGGCGGAGCCTCCGTCGGTGACGGCCGAATCGATTGATCCCGGTGGGGCTTACCGTTCCCAGCGCTTGAAGATGCAGGCGCAGAACCGGATGGGACGTCCGAGCGGCGTTCCGAATCTGCGGGATGACAAGGCCTGGTCCAAGTTGATTGGCGAAGATATCGATCCGAACAGACCGGTGGCCGCCCCGAAGCCGGTAGAGAAAAAAGAGCCCCCGAAGCCGCGCTTTGTCGTTGATGTTTTTCGGGGTGAGAAGCACGTTCAAGAAACCTTTCAGGAATAGCCCGCCAACCCATGCGTTTGAAGCCCTCCGCCCTTTTGATTTCCCTATTCTGGCTCTGCGTGCAAACGTGGGGCCAGGCAGGCCCAGCCAAAGACATGACGTTGACGGTCGGTCGCGGCGAGTTGATTCAGTTTGATGGCGACGTGAAAACGGTTGCCGCCTCGGAACCAAAGATTGCCGATGTGGTGGTTGTTTCCCCGCGCGAAGTGATGGTGAACGCCAAGGGGATCGGGAAAGCGACGATTGTCGTTTGGGAAGATCGGGCGTTGCCGCGGCGCTACAACGTGAATGTAGTCGGAGACGCGCAGGATTACGATGTGATCCGAAAAGCGGTGAAGGACGCGGTGGGAGAGAGCGCGGTGACAGTGCAGGGCAACCTCGAGACGATGGTGCTGAGCGGTGCGGTGAAGTCGACAGATGAGTCGAAACGGGCTGAAGCGATTGCTTCGACGTACAGCAAAAAGGTAGTGAATTTGCTGACGGTGCCGCCCGATGCGGATCCGCGGCAAATCTTGCTGGAAGTGAAGTTTGCCTCGATTGACCGGTCGGCGTTACAGGAAATTGGCTTCAATTTTGTCTCGCGCAACCAGAAGATGTTGGGTTTGGGCAGTACCCAACAATATGCCACGCCACGGTTCAGCCAGTTGCAGTTCCAGAACCAGGAGTTCAGCAACTCGACCTTGAATTTTTCGGATTTGTTGAATTTGTTCGTGTTCCGGCCGGACTTGAATTTGGGTGCGACGATTCGGGCGATGCAGTCGCGGAATTTGTTGCAGATGCTGGCCGAGCCGAATCTGCTGGCGATGGAAGGAAAGCAGGCGAGCTTTCTGGCCGGTGGAGAGTTTCCGTTTCCGACGTTGACCGCGACATCGACTGGTGGCGCGACGGCCCCAGTGGTGACGGTGCAGTTTAAGAAATTTGGTGTCCAATTGGACTTCACCCCTACCGTGACGCCTTCGGGGGCGATCCATTTAAAGGTTCGGCCGCAGGTCAGCTCGCTGGACTATGCCAACGCGGTGACTTTGCAGGGCTTCCTGATTCCGGCCGTTGCGACACGGGTCGCGGAGACTGAAGTGATTCTGAAGGACGGCGAGAGCTTCGCCGTGGCCGGGTTGATTGATAATCGGGTAGTGCAGAGTTTGAGTCGGGTGAAGTGGCTGGGCGACGTGCCGATTTTAGGGCAACTGTTCCGCAGCCGTTCCATTCGGAAGACGAACGATGAGCTGCTGGTGGTGGTAACGCCGCGGTTCGTTCGGCCGGTGCCAGCGGGCGAAAAAGTAACCATGCCGGATATGGTGGAAGAATTCCTGCCGGTGACGAAAGAAGACAAAGACGCGGGCTTGAAGAAGCCGAAGAAGAAGTCCACCCAGGACGCGGGCAAAGCTAAGCCGGAGTTTATTGGACCTCGTGGACACCAGGAACCCAAGAAGTAATCGACACCGAGTTCTGCTGCGGCACAGCCTCGAGCGGGGCAGTGTGTCCATGCAGCTACTGGTGTTGATGGTGCCGGTCTTCTTTGGCTTTATGGGTTTCGCGGTGGACTTAGGTCGGTTGTACATGGCTCGGAATGAGCTGAAAACGGCGGCGAACGCGATGGCGTTGTCGGCCGCGCAGAGGTTAAACGGAACCGAGGCGGCGGTGGAGAGGGCGACGGCATACGCCCAGATTCCCATTGACGCAACCGGCGGGCCAGCGACGAAGTACGACTTTGGTGGATCGACGATTGGCCAGACGAACGGCACTTTGAACAGCGAAGGAGCGGTGCTGACCTTCTTTGATGCCTCTTCGGCGGCGTTAGGACTGGAAGGATCAACGGGGGGCGAGGCGGGCGGATCGACGGCGCGACACGTGAAGGTGGTCATGCGCGGCGAAGCCCCCACGATTTTTTGGCGGTTCCTGGCCATCGGGCAGGAGGGCCGGGTCAACCTCGTGACCCAGGCCGTGGCCGGGCAGAGTTCCCCGGTTTGTCAGGCTTGCGGGATTGAGCCGATTGCCGTGCAGGCGGTTTCGATTGACGACCCTGCCGACTTTGGGTTTGTGGTGGGCACTCGGTATACGCTGGGCTACTTGTGTACCGGTGGGCCCACTCCGGGACCGCTTGCAAACACGGATTCGCGGGTTCCCTACGTGATGCTGAATCGGTACAACGAGTCGGCGACGCTTCTGGCTGATGAATTGACGCAACTATATCGGATTGGGTCGCAAGGGCTGCCCCCGGCGTCGGACCCGGCCGTCTATTGCATGCGGGTTGGCGTGGATGAACCGGTATGGGTGAATGCGGCGCCGCTTGGCTGCAATACGAACCGGGTAGCGAACCAGGTATCGACGTTTTTGTGCGGCTTGGCGGCACGGTTTGATAACAGCGCGGTGCCGGCCGTTTGCAATGCGGTGAATGAATCGGACACCGTTTTGGGCGCGAATCCGGTGGATACGGACCTCGTTGATATTGAGGACTATACGGCGTACACGGGGAACAATCGGCGGATTTTGACGGTGCCGATTGTGGAGACGGCGTCGGGTGGCACGATGACGGTCTTAGGGTTCCGGCAATTCCTGTTGGAGCCGGCAGCGAACGATTCCACGATCAACGCAGCCGACCAGAATGGGCGATTTGCGGCCGTGTATCTAGGAAGTAAGGTGCCGGTGAAGCAGGGCCGGATCGACGGGTGCATCCAGACGTCCGGGCCAGGAAAGGTGGTTCTGCACCAATGATGCGGCGACGGACACAGGCCGGGAGTTCGTTGCTGGAGGCTGCGCTCTTTCTGCCGATCATGGCCATGCTCCTCTGGGGCATGATTGAGTTCGCCCGGATCACATACACGTACTACACGCTGCACAAGATGCTGCAGACGGTGGCGCGCTATACGGCGAATCAACCCGGCTTAAACTTTTGTGACCCCGCCGACGTACAACTGGTGCAGGCAAAAACTTTGGCGTTGCGCGGCGCAGGAGAGAGCGGCGGAATCGATATCGTTGCGGGCTTAACGGCCGACCAGATTTTGATCCGGGTCGAGCGGGTCGACCCGGATACGGCGCAGGTGGCCGAATGCGATTGCTCGTCGACAGGCTGCGACATCGCGCAGGGCGGACGCAACCCTGACTTCATCGTTGTCTCATTCACCGATGGATTTGCCGTGCGGCCGAACATCCCGTTTTTCAACGCTACGGAGAGCTTTGCATTGCGACCGCTCATCCGGATGCCGGTAGGGGGCAACTGATGCGACGTCGTCAACGCGGGCAAGCGGCTTTAGAGTACATTATCGTTTCCGGCGGCGTGGTGCTGCCGTTGACGTTCATGATCATCTTTACGGCCCAGTTGCTTTGGACGTGGCATTCGGTGGTGGAATGGACGCGCGACGGAGCACGATATGCCGCGACCCACTGCTTCCAAAATGGCGGCGAAAATGTGCGGACGTATATGCGGACTCACGTGCCCGTGAACCTGGACCAGTTGGAGTTTCAGTCGGGCGGGGCGACGATTGAAGTGAACTACTTTCAACGCGATGTCGACACCGGGACTTTGACGGAGTTCAATTGTTCAGGTGGTGACTGTTCGACCGAATGTGTGCCCGATGCGGTGACGATTCGCATTACAGGCTATGAATTCCGTGCATTTATGGCGTCCCTGGGCTTACCGCCCGTCGCTTTACCTAATTTTCAAACCTCTCTGCCGATCGAAAGCTCTGGCTGCGATGCCGAGTTGGGGACCTGTACCCCGTAAGGAGATATCGAAACCGCATGTCATTTAACTTGATGATCGCTTCCGCCGATGAACAGCTTCGCCAACTAGTTCGAGACGCTGTCGCGTCGACGCCTAACGCTCGCATTCTGGCGGAATTCGTTGAAGTTTCAGCAAACCTGTACATCCGCGTACTGCAAGAGCTCGAACGGTTTCCCGATGCGTCGCTGCTGCTCGACATCTCGTCGGACCCGGTAAACGGGATCAAAGCGTTGGAGAAGTTGAAGCAGGCGGTGCCGGAGCTCTACGTCCTCGCGACCGACTACAGCGAAGACGGCGAGAGTATTCTGTTGACCGTAAGGGCTGGCGCGACCGATTACTTGACGATGCCGCTGAAGCGGAGCGAACTGCGGGACGCGTTGATGCGACTCGACCGGGCCCCGAAGCGCGCGATGACCGGTGGCAGCCAGTTGGGCAAGATCTATACGTTTTTGGGCGCGAAGGGCGGGGTCGGGACGACTTCGCTGGCCGTTAACTTTGCGACGATCCAGGCGCAGCGCAAGAAGCAGACCGTGCTGCTGGATTTAGACTGGACAGCGAACGATGTCGCGATGATGTTGGGGGCGGCACCCCAGTACACTCTTTCGGAAGTGGGCGAGAACCTGGATCGGATGGACCAATCTTTGTTCGAAGGGTTCGTGGCACGCGATCCGGCGGGGTTCTACTACGTGGGTCCGCCCGATTCGCTGGAAGCGAATAAGGGCAATTTCACGGACTCGATGCTGCGCGAGTTTGCAACGTTTTTGGTGGAGAAGTACGAGTGCATCGTGATTGATGCCGGGCGCAGTATCAACGACGATTTGGCCCTAGCCGCCTTGCAGGTTTCGACCTCAGTGTTCCTGGTGACGACTCAGGAGTTTCCAGCGGTTCGCAACGCCCAGCGATATCTGGGCTACCTCATGCGGTTGGGCTTTACCCAAGACCAGATTAAGATCGTAGTCAACAAGTACCAGAAGAAGCCAAGCGGGCTGATCGCGGGGCTCGACCAGGTGAAGCAGACTTTGAATCAGCCGATTTTCTACGGAGTGCCGGAGTCGGGTGCGGTGCTCGCGAGTATCAACAAGGCTCGGCCGCTGGTGACTGACCGGCAGACTTTCGCGGAGATGGACAAGACGTTGCGGGCGTTTGTGGATAAGGCGACGGCCGGCAAGCGGGAGCAGGCAGCGTAACCCAGCATGTCTAGCCGCGCTCCAGTTCGGCCCACCTCCGGCAATGACCGATGGAATACGATTCGCTCGAAAGTCCATGCGAAGCTACTGCTGCTCCTCACCCCGGACCAGCTCCGGACGCTGAACAAGGACGGTGTTCGCGAGCAGTTGGGCATCCATATCGAGCGGATCGTTCGGGAAGAGAACATTCCGCTGACGCATTCCGAGCGGGATCGGCTGATCGAAGAGGTCCTGGACGAGATATTCGGGCTGGGTCCGTTAGAGATTCTATTCAAGGACCCGACCATCAGCGACATCATGGTGAACGGCCCGGATTCGATCTACGTCGAACGAAATGGGAAGGTGGTGGAGACGAATATCCGGTTCAAGGATCAGGCGCATTTGCGGATGATCATCGACCGGATTGTTTCCAACATCGGCCGGCGTATTGACGATTCGTCGCCGATTGTCGACGCTCGGTTGGCAGACGGCAGCCGTATGTGCGCGGTGATACCGCCCCTTTCGTTGATCGGTCCGGTGATGTCGATTCGGCGCTTTGGGAAACGGCAGTTAACAATCGACGACCTCATCAAATTGGAGACGTTTACCGAAGGGATGTACCAGTTCCTGGCCGGGGCGGTCAAGGCCCGCTTGAATATTGTTGTGTCTGGCGGGTCCGGCTCAGGTAAGACGACGATGCTGAATACGCTGTCGCGCTTTATCCCCGAAGACGAGCGCATTGTCACGATTGAAGACACGGCCGAGTTGACGTTGGCGCAGGACCACGTGGTGCGGTTGGAAACGCGGCCGATGAACATCGAAGGGGCCGGGGCGATTACGCAGCGAGATTTGGTGATCAACGCGCTCCGTATGCGTCCGGAGCGGATTGTGATCGGCGAGTGCCGCGGCCCGGAAGCGATGGACATGATGCAGGCGATGAACACGGGCCATGATGGTTCGATGACGACGACTCACGCCAACACGGGCCGTGATGCGTTTTCCCGTTTAGAGACGATGGTGATGATGGCGAGTTCTTCGATTCCAGACCGCGTGATTCGCCAGATGTTGGCGAGCGCGGTGCAGTTAGTGGTGCACTGTTCCCGGTTGACGGACGGAACGCGGAAGTTGGTTTCGATTGCGGAAGTGGTGGGGATTGAAGGCGACATGGTGAAGATGCAGGACATTTTCGTGTTCGAGCGGGAAGGCATTTCGGCGGGCGGCCGGGTGTTGGGGCGATTCCGTGGAATGGGCTATCGGCCGCACGTGGCGCAGCGGATTAAGGCCTATGGCACGAAGCTGAACGATTCGATTTACGATGAGGTCCACGAGGTGGTTGACTAGATGGGCTTTTTCTTCGTCTCCTTCATCATTTTCAGCGCGGCGTTTTTAGCGGCGGGTTACTACGTCTACCGCGTCCCGCAGCAGCAGGCGGCCGACGTGCTCGGGTCGCGCTTGCGGGAATTGAGGGCGCGGAATGGAGTCCGCCCTTCGGGCCGTGGCGACTTAGTACGCCGGGAAGAACGCGGTTCGTTTGCGTTTTTAGCCGAAGTATTCAGTTGGGGCGGCGTGGTGGGCCGGATTCAGAAATGGATTCAACAGGGAGATTTGAAGTACCGGGCGACAGATATTATTGGGGTGTGTATCATCCTGCTAGTCGTTTTCTACTTCCTATTAGGGTTGTTCATCCCCCAGTTTCTGATTCGGATTTTGTTTTCGGGCTTGATTGGCTTAATCCCGGTGTTTTTTGTTCTGCAGAAGCGGGCCGCCCGCCTGGCGAAGTTTGAGCATCAGTTGCCCGATTCGATCGACCTCTTTAACCGGTCGATGAAGGCCGGCCATAACATTCAGTCGGGTCTCGAAACGATTTCCACAGAAGCGGCGGATCCTGTAAAGCAGGAATTCAAGAAGTTAATGGAGGAAATGTCGCTCGGGTCGACTCTAGACGCGGCGCTGCATAACCTGGGTGAACGCATCCCGATTATCGATTTGAAGTTCTTCATCACAGGTTTAATTCTGCAGCGGCAGACGGGCGCGAATATGGTCAGCGTGCTGGAGAATCTGTCGACCCTGGTGCGTGAACGGTTGGCGTTGCAAGAAAAGATGAAGGCGGCGACGGCGCAGCAGCGGTGGTCGGCCGCGTTGCTTTGCGGTATGCCGATTTTCTTCGCGATGGCGCTGTGGGTGATGAAGCCGGAGTATATTGATATTCTGGTCAACGACGAAGTTGGCAGTAGGTTCTTTGCCTATGCGGTGATTTCCGAGACGCTAGGTATTCTGGTGATTCGTAAGTTGTCGAGCCCCAAGATATGATTTCCGCACTCTTTTTTATCGTCTGTTTCGCCGCGGTGGCCGCTCTGCTCTGGAGCGGCTTCCAACTGATGCAACCGGTGGAGAATCCACTGGAAGACCGGTTGGACATTCTGATGTCCGTCAGTCGAGGGACGAGTTCCCGTCAGCCGAAGCGGCAGTTCGGAACCGGCTTTTGGGAACGATTTCTGTTCATCATCAACTTGGTGCCGGGCGTGGATAGCGTGCTGGAGGAGAGCGAGCAGTTACTGCGGCAAGCGGGGGTTCGCAAGCGCGAAGCGGTGGCCTACTATGCGATGTTCAATCTGATTTTCCTTCTGATTTTGTTGTTGGCGTCCTGGTTTGTGCAGCCGGACGATAAGCCCTTCTTCTCTCGGGCTCTGGGTTTGGCCCCCGCCTTTTTGTTAGGTTGGTTGCTGCCAAAGCAGGTGCTTTACCGGTTGATGAAGCGGTATCGGAATCGGCTGCAGGAATCGCTTCCAGATACGGTGGACTTACTCGGTATTGTTCTGGGGACGGGTCTAGCGCTCGACCAGGCGTTGACCCGGGTTTGCGAGGAGATGCAGTTCATCTACCCCGAGTTATCAGGTGAATTTTTCACCGTGGTGATGCAGGTGAAGGCCGGCCAGGATCGCAGCAAGGCGTTTCAGCAACTCGTGCGGCGGACGGGGATTGAAGACATCAAGTCCCTCGCGGCGATGATAATTCAAAGTGAACGGTTCGGCACAAGCTTGTCGCAGGCGCTCAAGGTGTACGCGGATTCGCTGCGATCGCGGCGGCGGTTGCGCGGCGAGGCTATGGTCGGGAAGGCCGGCATCAAGATGGTGCTGGCGACGATCGTCTTCATTCTTCCGGTGGTGTTCATCGTCACGCTGGTGCCCCCAATGCTAACGATGATGAACAACCTGAAGGGCGGAATCGGGGCCAGCGCCGGGCGTTAAGCCTCAAGCAAACAGGCGCTGGTACTCTTTGGCGAGGCACTTGTCCTGAACGACGCGCATGCCCTTGGGCACGGCGTCGCAGGTGACGCCCTCCTGCAGCCAAGCGTCCTTGAGCCCCAACTGTTGCATTTCAGCGAGCAAGCCGGGGACCGCGTCGTTTGTCCGAAACACGTCGACGAGGTCGATTTGATCAGGGACGGCCGACAGGGACGGATATGATTTTTCGCCCATGACGGTCTTTTCGCCCGGATTGATGGGGATGATACGGTATCCGACCCGCTTCATGAACTCCGCGACAGCCGCGCTCGGTCGTTTCGGCGTGTTCGACAGGCCGACAATCGCGATGGTTCTCACCCGCGAAAAAAGGTCTCTGAGAGCGTCGTCATTCACTGGTAGCCACCAACTTTTCTAACTTCAAGATCCGGCGAAATTTCGCGACTTCCTTGGGGTTCAAGGACCGCCATTCGCCCTGCTTTAATTCACCCAATTCGAGGAACCCGACCTTTACCCGCTTAAGCTTCTCGACGAGACGGCCGAAATAACGGAACATCATACGGATCTGGTTCTGACGGCCCTCGATGAGCTGTACTTCGTACCAGGGGTTCTCCTGGTTCTTAATCATTTTCAGTCCGGCGGGGGCGGTCCGTTTCCCGTGGAGCGGCACGCCGCGTCGGAAATGGTCTTCCTGGTCGTGCGTCAAGTTGCCGGTCGTTTTGACGACGTAGGTTTTGACTAGCTGACTGTGCGCGGCCATGACTTTGTTCGCGAACTCGCCGTCGTTGGTGAGCAGCAAAAGGCCTTCGGAGGCATAGTCGAGCCGTCCGATGGGATAAACTCGCTCCTTTAAACCCTTCATCAACTGGCTGACGGTGGGCCTTCCTTCGGGGTCGTACATCGTGGTGACGTAGCCAGCAGGCTTGTTTAAAGCGATGTAGAGTAAGCCCTTCGGCTTCTTGATCAGCTTGCCGTCCACCTTAATATGGTCGGTTTCGAGATCGGCCTTCGACCCCATCTCGACGACGATCTCGCCGTTGACGCTGACTCGGCCTTCGAGAATTAGCTGCTCGGCCTTGCGTCGGCTGGTGATGCCGACTTTCGAGAGGATCTTTTGCAATCGCTCCTGCATTACACTTGCTCCGTGACCGGCGTGGCCTCGTCAGCCACCGGCTGTTCGTTCGCTGGCTGTTCGGAGGCCGCCTTTTGCTCCAGAGCTTCAGAAGTAGCTTCGGCCTCTTCCTCACTGAAGGCGAGGCGCCGTAGCTCTTCAAACTCCTTGAGCGAGGGCAACTCTTTCAGCGAGCTCAGACCAAACTGCACCAGGAACTCCTTGTTCGTCTTGTAGAGAATCGGCTTGCCGATTACGTTTTTGCGGCCGGCGACTTGGACCAGTTTCCGGTCGAGAAGAGTTTTGAGAACGCCTCCTCCTTGGACGCCGCGGATCTCCATGATCTCAGGTGCGGTGATCGGTTGCTTATAGGCGATCACGGCTAAGGTCTCCAGCGCCGCGAGCGAAAGCTTCAACGGTGCCTTAAGATTCTTGACGAACAGGCGGACTTGGTCGTGCAGTTCGGCCTTGGTTGCCATCTTGAAGCCGCCGGCGATCTCTTTGATCTGGAGCCCCCGTTCTGGCCGGGCGTAGTCTGCGACTAGTTCGGCGAGCAGCGTCTCGATCCGGGCGATGGGCTCGTGCAGGGCGCCTGCCATTTGTTTGGCTTCGAGTGGCTCCTCGGTGACGTAGATCACGGCTTCGAGAATAGCCTTGAGGTCGACGTCGGAGTAGGTTACGACCTCCGGTTCGGGTTCGATCTCTTCCTCGCTTTCTGGTTCCGGCTGGAGTTCAGTCGTGGGATCGATCTCCCCCACGGGCTCCACCAAAGCCGCGATCGCATCGTCGACGGGTCCCCCTTCACTTACCATCTCTTCCGCAGCGGCCGTCTCGGCCTGATCCCGCGGTTCCAATTCGTCTGCCATAGCTTGCAACCTAACTGTACTCTTCTTCTAATCGGGTGATTGCTTCACCCTCGGGAAACGCCTCTTCGAAGCGGTCCGTTCTGGCCAATCCGATGTCGCCAAACGCTTCCATTTGGACGAGTTTGATGGCCTGATTCTTTACCATTTCCAGGATGGCCAAGAACATCGCAATCATCGCGTGGCGGCTCCTCTGGCGTTCAAACAATTCTGTAGCCGATACCGAAGACCCTTTGCGCGTGTCGCGCAGGATGTTTTTCAGATAGTGGATCATGTCGGGGACGGTGACGTCCTCCTTGGTAATCTCGAACTGTGGGCGGCTCTTGGCGCGCTCAATCACTTTTTGAAGCGTCTGGACCAAATCGAACAGGGTAACGGCGAGGCCCTGCTCCTCTTCGGCCAGGAACTCTTTCAGCGCCGGGTTCGACCAGGCGGCCTCTTCAACGAGGCGCTTCTGTTGCAGCATTTCGGCCGCGTTCTTGTACTTCTCATGCTCAATCAGCCGCTCCACCAGTTCTTGCCGTGGATCTTCTTCGGGCGAGATCTTCAGCAGTTCGGGATCGGTGGGCAGCAGCATCTTCGACTTGATATGGATCAAGGTGGCCGCCATGTAGACGAACTCGGAGCTAAG
>JBKJLJ010000751.1:0-9665 GCA_046597015.1 Bryobacteraceae bacterium | reverse complement strand
GCTGAAAAAACTCCCCCTCCATTTCATTGGCAACGTCGAAGGGCGCGATCTGTTTACGGGCCACGCGGACGTAATCGTTTGTGATGGATTCACGGGCAACGTGGCGTTGAAAGTGAGTGAAGGGTTGGTTGATGTGGTCAAACATCTTTTGCAGGAATCGCTGAAGGCGAGTCTGTCCGGAAAGATTGGATATCTACTCTCCCGATCGGCGTTCGCCAACTTCAAGAAGCGCGTCGATTACTCTGAGTTCGGCGGGGCCCCGCTGCTAGGGGTGAAGGGCTGTACGATTATTTGTCATGGCCGTTCCAACTCCAACGCGATCAAGAATGCGATTCGAGTAGCTGCCGAGTTCGCCGATTCGGGACTCAACGACCGGCTCGCCCATGGGCTGGCCCGTAGCCAAGCGACCCGCCTGGCGACTCGCGCCGACTAGATCCACGCTGGGCCTTTTCGAAACGTCCAACTAATTTCGTCCGGAACGCGTCAGAATAGGGTGATCGGCATGCGCACCGTCATCTTCCTTCTTCTCACGGCTGGTACCCTCCGCGGCGTTGCGCCGTGCGAAAACGAGGCGAGGGCGCTTCGGGCAACACCTTCTAAACCGGGGGTTCGTGCCGTGTTAGAGGCATGCGCTTTGCGCTCCAACGCTTCTTCTGCCCGTTTCGCCTTGGCGGTTGCCGCGGTCGAAGGGAACGACTTTCCGGGCGCTCTTCGTCATCTCAAGGGCTTGAAGCTTCCAGCTTTAGAAGATTATTTGGCGCTCTATTCCGCACAAGCCCACTTTGGCCTCCATGACCAAAGAGCGACCCTAGCAGACTTAGCGCCATTGCTCGCCTCCGGGACGAGTAGCCCCCTGCTTCATCGCGCGGTGCTGCTCGCCGCAACCGTCAGCGATCCCCCCGCCGCAGCGAAACTGCTGGAGCGGTTCCGCCCGCAACTGCAGCAACCAGCGGCCGACTTGGCGTTGGCGCAAGCCTACCAAACGTCGGACCGGCTGGATTTAGCCGGAGTTACCTTCGCCCGGGTTTACTTTCACTATCCTCTTTCGGCTGAGGCAGCGACGGCGGAACCGGCGTGGCGAGCGCTCGGCATGCCAGATAATACCCCCGAAAATATTATGGCCCGGGTCTCGAAGCTGCTTCCGGTCCTTCCCGGCCGGGCAAAACTGGACCTGCGCGACGTCCCGGGCGAACTCGCTCAAGTCCGGTTAGCGGCCGCCGACTATTTTGCCCGCCAGTACCCTGCGGCTTTGAATGCGCTGCAGGCGATTCGTCCGGAATCTGCGGAGGTGGATGCCGAACGCGCCTACTATCTGTACCAAACAGCACGGCGAGCCGACCAGGACACGCTGCGCCGCTCCGCATTCGCGCGCTTGGCGGACCACCACTCCCACTCGCCGTGGTATTTGGAAGCCATCCTGGCGGAAGCCTATCGGCATTTAACAGAGAACGAATATGCGAGTTATGAGCCGCTTTATCGCGCCTGCGTGGCCAACTTTCCGCATGACCCCAAGGCCGCTTTTTGCCATTGGAAATTGACTTGGTCCAGTTATATCCGCCGCCGGCCGAACGCGGCCGAGTTACTTCGAGAACACACGGAGAAATATCCGGATTCCGATAAACTAAACGCGGCACTATACTTTCTCGGGCGTCTGACAAACAACAGCACTTACTACCAAACAGTCGTGGAGCGGTTTCCCAACACTTACTATTCATTGATAGCCGCGGACCGGTTGAAAGAGAATCCCGCGGCAGGCTTGCCGGACGGATGGCTCGGTAAGCTGCGCTTCGCGGCGGAGCCGAGCATCCCGGCGCAGGAAAGCCAAGCCACGCAGATGCGGATAGAACGGGCGCGCCTGCTGGTCGCGGCTGGGCTCGACAGCCTAGCCGAAAACGAACTTCGCTTCGGCGCCCGGGGCGAAAAGATCCCCCTTCATCTGGCGATGGAATTGGCCAGCACCTTGCAGAAGGCGGGGCAGGTCGACCGGGGTGTAAGAACGATCAAGGGGATGCTACCGGGCTATCTGAATTTCCCGGCGGCTGCAGTAAGCGAGAAGTTTTGGCAGTTGGCGTTCCCCATTCCGTATCGGGCTTCGCTCGAAAAGTTCGCTCGGCAGGCGGAGATTGACCCTTACGTCGTCGCGGGGCTCATTCGTCAGGAATCGGAGTTTAACGCGACGGTTGTCTCCCGGTCCAACGCTTACGGCCTTACACAGATTCTCCCTTCCACCGGCCGCGATCTATCTCGCCGGGTAGGGATGGCCACCTTTAGCCCAAACATGTTGTTCGACCCAACGGTGAATATCCACCTGGGTACCTATTATATCCGGCACCTTCTCAACTCCCTTGAAGGCAACTGGCATGAAGCGCTGGCAGCCTATAACGGCGGGCGCACCCGCGTGATCAAGTGGCGAACTTTTGCGTCCTACCGGGAGCCGGCTGAATTTATCGAGACCATTCCCTTTGACGAGACCCGCGGCTACGTCCAGGCGGTACTCCGCAACGCTGCCGTTTATAAACAGCTCTACGAAGGCAAAGCGGCGGCGATCTCGTACCCGGAACCTCCGCCAGTGGCCGCGTCAAAGCCCGCGCCCCCTAAGCGGCCCGCCGCCAGGTTGGCCCAACGGAAAACATCTAAGCGAGCCTCATCGGCCCGCTAGCCAAGCGGCCTTCGATTTCAACTATCATCAAAGTCTGATGCGCACACTTCTCTTGTTGGCTCTCGCCCTGCCTGTCTGGGCTCAGGAACCGAAGATTCTCGTCATCGGCGACTCGATCTCGATTGGCTACACGCCATTTGTCACCGCCGCCCTAAAGGGCAAAGCGACCGTCGTGCACAACCAAGGCAACGCCGCCCACACCCGAAACGGCTTGGCCAAAATCGACGAGTGGCTCGGCGACACAAAGTGGGACGTCATTCATTTCAATTTTGGCCTTCACGATCTCAAGATCATGGAGGACAGCAAGCATCAAGTGCCGCTTGAAGAGTACGCCGAGAACCTCCACTCCATCGTCCAGCGTCTCAAGCAAACCAACGCTAAATTGATTTGGGCTTCGACTACCCCGGTTCCCCCCGGCAAAATCACCCCTTTGCGAGAGTCTGCGGACGTTCCAAAATACAATGCCGTAGCCGCTCGCATGATGCAGCTAGAAAAGATTCCGATCAATGATCTTTTCTCCGCCGATCATTCCGGCCAACTCCCGGCTAACGTTCACTACACCCCGGCTGGCTACGAGGCCCTGGCCCAACAGGTGGTCAAGGCGCTCGCCCAATGACGTCCCGCTTCGTTCTCGGCACCATGACATTCGGTTCGCAACTCAACGAAACCGATTCGCTCCGGCTGATCGACTCGGCGCTTGACCAGGGGATCACCTTTCTCGACACGGCCAATGTCTACAACTTCGGCGTGAGCGAACAGATCGTCGCGAAGGCGCTGAAGGGTCGTCGAGACAAGATTCGGCTCGCCACCAAAGTTCGCGGCAAAATGGGCGACGGGCCAGACGACATTGGACTCTCTGCTAAAGCCATCGCTAAGCAGATTGACGCGTCTCTGGCACGCCTGGAAACCGACTACGTCGACGTATATTATCTCCACATGCCGGACCCCGCCACCCCGATCGAAGAAACGCTCGAAGCGATGGCGCGGTTGGTTGATACGGGCAAGGTCCGGCAGTTGGCTTGTTCGAACTACCCCGCCTGGCAGGTGACGGAGATGCAGACTCTATGCCGCCATCCGATGAAGATCTCCCAGCCCATGTATAACCTGCTCGCCCGCGGGATCGAGCCGGAGTATTTGCCGATGTGCGCACGGTACGGCGTCGAAACCTACATCTATAATCCGCTGGCGGGCGGCCTCCTTACCGGCAAACAACTCGCGGAAGCTCCCCTGCCCGGCACCCGTTTCGATGGCAACCAAATGTACCTGGATCGCTACTGGCACCCGGCCCAATTTGCCGCCGTCACGGAGTTGAAGCAGATTGCCGACGCGGCTGGGCGGAGCCTGATCAGTCTGAGCCTGAATTGGTTGCTGCATCATACCCCGATCACGGGGATCATCCTGGGCGCCAGCAAGCAAAGTCAACTCGACGCGAATCTCGCCGCGGCCAATGACGGACCGCTTCCCGCTGACGTGCTCGCTGCGATCAACCAAGTCTGGGCCAATTTGCGCGGTATCACGCCTCAGTACAATCGGTAGCGATGCGCTCTCTTCTTCTCGTCCTGTTCCTGGCTAGTGGCCTCCGGGCCCAAGTGGTCATCAGTCAAGTCTACGGGGGAGGCGGGAATACCGGGGCGACGTATCGCAACGACTTTATTGAGTTGTTCAACCGCGGCTCCAATGCCCAGGCGCTTGACGGTTGGACGATTCAATACGCCGGCGCCACCGCCACCGCCTTTCAGTCGACACCGCTTACCGGCACGCTGCAACCGGGACAGTATTACCTCATCCAGCAATCGGCTGGTGCGGGTGGCACGGTCAATCTCCCCGCGGCGGATGCCACCGGAACCGCGGCGATGTCGTCTTCTGCCGGCAAGGTCGTCTTGCGCAACGCGGCCAACGAGGCGGTTGACCGCGTCGGCTACGGCCTTACCGCCAACGAGTTCGAAGGCGCTCCCACCCGCGATCTAACGAACACAACGGCCGCTATCCGTGTACGCAACGGTTGCCAGGATACCGACGACAACAGTACAGATTTCGCCATCGCCGCGCCCGCTCCGCGCAATCGCTCGACGGTTGCCGTCAATTGCGCCGCCCCGCAAGAGACGCTCCGTCTGACTATCTCCGAGATCCAAGGCCCCGGCGCGGAAAGCCCTTTCGCCGGCCGTCGCGTGACCACTACCGGCATCGTTACGGCGCGACGCACGAACGGATTTTATCTCCAGATGCCGGTGGCGGATCCGAACGCCTCATCTGGCATCCTCGTGTTCACCCAATCGCTCCCGCCCGCGGTTGCCCAGCCCGGCACGCTACTCGAAGTGGAAGCGGACGTGGTGGAGTTTCGCCCCGCGGCCGATCCGCAAAGCGCTCCGCTCACGGAACTCATCAATCCGACCTTCACTCTTCGCGCCCAAAACCAAACCCTTCCCACGCCGGTTCCATTGACGGCGGATCGTGATTTCGAACGCTATGAGGGAATGCTCGTCCGCAGCCGGCTCATGATTGTCGCGCCGACGAACGGGACAACCGCTTGGGGCACAATCGACGCCCCGCGCCCCTTTCGCCGCATCGATGAATCCCCTTGGCCAAACCTGATTCGGATCATCGCGGGTGCCCCCCTCGCGGCGGGGCTAACCCTTGAGACCGTAACCGGCCCGCTCGATTTCGGTTCTCGGACGTACACAATCTACGCCGACCCCCTCGCCGGCGTCATCTCGGGGCAACCGGCCAATCCGGCCGCTCCGCGGCGAACCGACTACGAGTTCACCATTGGCACTTTAAACGTCCAGCGCCTGTTCGACGAAGCCGCGTTGCCTGCGAGACTGGTTTTGCTCCGCAATTACGTACAGCGTCAGCTTGGCCTCCCCGACGTGTTGGTCGTTCAGGAAGTCGAAAATCTTGCGGTGCTGGAACGGGCGGCGGACGCGATCGGTTCTGACTACCTCGCCTTTGCCGCTCCCTCCAATGACCCGAGCGGCATCACCTCGGGCTTTCTCGTCCGTGCTTCCCGGGTCGCCGTCGACTCGGTGGCGCAACTCGGTAAGGACGATCAGTACGAGCCGGGCCAACTGACCCACGATCGCCCGCCGATCCTGCTCCGCGCCCGCGTCGGCAGTCAGCCCTTTGCGCTGCTTGGCGTTCACATGCGTTCGCGGATTAACCTCGAAGACCCTCGTGTCGCCGCCAAACGCCAAGCCCAGTTCCGCTCTGTCCGCGAAGAACTGGAGAAATTGCCGAGTAATATTCCGGTCCTCGCCGCCGGCGATTGGAACTCCTTCGCCGAAGAGTTCATGTTCCCGGGCTTCACCAATCTGACAACTCGCTTACCTGCAGCCGAGAACTACTCTTACGTCTTCGACGGCCAAACGCAAACGCTCGATCACATCGTCCTCAACAACGCTTCCCTGCCCCTGTTGAGCCGGGTCCACTTTGGCCGCGGTAACTCGGATACCGCCTCTGCTCTGCGCTTGACCGACCACGATGGGGTCGTCGCTTACTTCCTGACCCGTCCAGTGCCTTTCACCGCCAATGGCATCGTGAACAGCGCGAGCTTCCTGACCGGTTCGCTGGCCCCGAACACCGTTTTTACGATCTTCGGAACAAGCGGCTTCACCCTGCCGAGTGAGCCACCGCCAAGCGCGGATCTGCGCGTACTGATCAATGGGATGGCGTCGACCGTACTGTATGCGGGGCGGGATTCTATCGTGGCGATCTCGCCGCCATCGATTCCAGAGGGGACCGCCACGGTCGCCGTCCAACGGGGGAGTAACCCAATCCACTCGGTCGAGATCCCAACGGCACCCGCGAACCCTGCACTCCCGATCCTGTTCCGCACTACAGATCAGATTCCGTATGGGTCCTGGCGTCCCGGCGGCGTTTATCAGATACAGCTCAATGGAGGCGGTACTACGAACCCGGCACCCATCGTCACCGCACGCCTCTGCCGACTGCCGGCGAGAGTTCTCAAGGTCGAGGGAATGCCATTTCTGAGTGTTGAGTTGCTGGTTCCGCTCGCCTGTCCGGCGGGAAGACAACCGATCGAGATTTCCATTGGTAATCGAACGACGCAAGCCGGCCTGTTGGTCAACATAGCGCCTTAGGTTGATAGACTAATCGTTCTATATTCTCGTCTGCGCCCTGCTGTCCGATGTGGATACGACGGCACTGCAGGAACAGGTTGGCAGAGCGGCAAGCCCGACGGTGGCCATTGAGCTCCCGACCGCCGCGTTGCCACAAACCGAAACGCCCCCCAACGCGACTTCGTAGAATACGCCTTTGCCCGGCTCTACCAGTCTCCAAGCAACCCGACCGCCGTCGTCCCCTGGTTTCAAAAGGCACTGGCGACACGTCAGTCCCTGGGAGATCGCTTTCAGGAAGCCGTCATTCTGAACAACTGGGCCATCGCTGAAACGGACCTTGGTGAGACCTTCGCCGCGAAGCGCAGCGTGTTCGATCTTGACCGAGGTAATTCTTGGCGGCAATTGAGACGGCAGGGCCAGGCGCAATTTGTCGAGCAGGATCTTCGCGTCCGCTTCCGGCTGGGTATAGCGAGGCAGAATCAATCGCCGGCCATCTACGGTCGGCAGAGGAACGTCGATCGCAGTCGGGCCCCCCGTCACGACTGTAGCCTCGCTTGGCTTTTGGAGTCGTTTCCATTTCGCCCTCAAAGTAAGTGCTGGTGAGGTCATATACCAATACTTCGAAGTCGGCATGAAACAGATCGGCCCACTATGGCAGCGATAGAGACGATCCGTTTCGGCGACGGAGAAATCGACTGGCAGTAACTCATCCATTGGGGGTAGACAGGAACCACTGGCGATGCCCATGGAAATCGTTCGATGGGGCGACCAGACAATTGACGACCAACAACTGGAGCACCATTTCCCAACTCACCATTTCCGGAACGGGAAACGGCAAGAGGAGTATAAATCACGAACCAGCCTTCCTCTGCCGGGGTGCAGAGTCTAAGATTTCAGGCCGTCTGCCCTACCCTTCAGCCCGCGAGTGGACTTTTACCCACTCACCAGCGCAATTTCTGCATCCACTTCGGCCTCCAGCCAGTTCGTTCTATTTGCCTGACCCAACGGCGATGGTACCAATCGTGTCAAAGCCCTGGAGGTGGCCGGTGTCGTCACTTAATCGCACTTGGATTTTGTAGGTTTTGTTCGCCGCGGAGGGCTTGAACGCCAACGCGAGGCGGAGCGTGACGCTGGGACCGGTTGGCCCGGTGCCGAGGACCTTGGTGTCTTCCAGGTAAAGGTTCGCCTCGTTCGTTTGCAGTTGTGCGTTACTTCCAGCGGGGAAGGCCGGGCCGAATTTCGCGGCGTTGGCGTTGTAGACGCTGAATTCGCGCGTGGACTCCTCAAACCGGATCTGCAGTGCGTCGTTCGTTTCGGTATCGGTAAAGCGGATGATGGCGTCATTGAGCAGAACCCATTTGCCGTCCGTGCTGGTCCAGGTTACGTCCATCGTGAATTTGTCGCCCGCGTTTACCGTTTGTACGGCGGGAGAGAGAGAGACCACGCCGATCCTTCCCGCGAGGACGGGGAAGTTCACATTCGCTGTTGTGCCGCCGTTGCTGATGGCCACCATCCGGCAGAAAGAACGACCGGCGATGGAGGGATCAAAACTGGCACAGATCCGGCGGGTGCCGAAGGGCAGATTTCCCAGCGAGTAGTTCGGTGCGCTGAGATAGGGGAGATTGGTGCCGGGGTAGTTGCGAACCGCGCTTGAAACCGTTATCGAAGGCGCGGGGGCATCGTCGAAAATTCCATTCCCGTTGGCGTCGTAGTAGATCACCATTCCGGCGGCCGGCGTCTCTCCGATATCCGGTTTGGCGTTGTTGTTCGGATCGTTGAAGGCAAACCCGGAGATGGTGCCGGGATTCGTCGCAAGGGTCGTAGCCGAGGCTACGTTCGAGCGAGTGGAATCGGCCAGATCGGTTCTGGCGTAGACGCGGAAACTGTATGCGCTGGACGGTTGGCCAAAGCGGTAAATGTATTGGGTTGTGTTGGCTCCCACTTCGTCGAACGGCTGGTAGGCGCCGTTGGTGAGGACCTCGATTACGAAGGCGACTTCGTTGGTCGAACCATCGGTCCACTTCAGCAGGATTTCGTTCGCACCTTGCGCGGTGGCCGAGAGGCCAGACGGCGGCGCTGGCGGTAACGGTATTTGGACACTGCGGATGACAGAGAAGGCGGAAGTGCCCCACAAGTTGAGGGCTCGGACGCGGTAATAATACATGTTTCCGAGGGATACGTTGGCATCGAAAAGGCTGCTGGTTGGACTGGTCCCGATTTTGGAAAAGGACACGCCATCAAGGCTCCGTTCGATCTCATAGCTGGTGGCGTAGGGCGTGGGAAACCAGCCGAGGCTGACGCGGAGCGCGAGGTTGGAATCGATGGTCGCTACCGGATTCAAACCAGTGGGTACGCCTGGGACCACCACTGTTGCCGGGGGGCGAAATGCCGCCACAACTGGAGCATATAAGCGCGCCGTTCGCGCGTTATCGCGTTGCTCGGGGATGCCCGTTGGATTCCCGAGATACGAAACGTCAGGATTGGAAAAATTCGGAATCCAAGGGCAGCCACTGCACCCATAGGACATGATCGTGGCAAATACACCATCTACCTGGTGCCCATGGGACCAGGCCGCGTAGGCGCCCTGGCCTACGGCGTTTGCGGGATCATGATCCATTCCCAGCAAGTGGCCGTTCTCATGGGAGAAGGTCTTGTTGAGGCTTCTTAGATCCGTGACTTGGAATGCCCTATTTTCCAGCGCCTGATAATCGCCATAAAGCAGGACGTAGCCGGCAACTTCATCCTGAACTTTGGTGACCAGCATCGCCACCAAGTCCGCGCCGGTGTCGTTTCTTAGATTCCGAACCACTGTGTCGGATTCCATCGTCGTGTTGTTTTGCAGAAACCGGTCTGGGTCGGCGTAGCGGGAACCAACAACCGTGGAGTAAACCAGGCGGTAGTGTGCGGCCACGCCGCTGTTCAGAAAGACG
>JBKJLJ010000737.1:0-9002 GCA_046597015.1 Bryobacteraceae bacterium | reverse complement strand
TCCCATCGAGGACATCGCCAAGGAAGGACCCGTCAAGCGCTACCTTCGCGCCCGCAGCCTCACTTGGACCACTTCGGTCTGTTTGGGCAGTTCAGCGTTCCAAGTGAGGCTGCGGGCGCGAAGGTAGCGCTTGACGGGTCCTTCCTTGGCGATGTCCTCGATGGGATGGCCGTCGATGAGTTTGATGCGGCCCGAGGCGGTGGCTGAGACGAGGACGTCGCCTTCGACGCCGGGGCCTTTGTCGAGGAAGGACTTGACGGCGAGACGGTCCCGATCGGTGATGTTGATGAGGAAGACGTTGGGCATGCCCGGGGGGGCGCTGGCGGCGATCTGACCGAGGAGGGAGCTCTGCAGGAGATAGACGGTGAGGGTGAACATGACGCCGACGCCGAGGGCGACCAGGACGGCTTCGGCGTGGTTGCCGGGACGATAGAGATTCGCTAAGCCGTGGCGGAGGGCGGCGGGTACCTTGCGGCCCGGGGCGCGGAGGAGGAGGCGAAGGCCGCGAAGGAGGAGCCAACTGAGGCCGGAAAGGAGAAGGAGGGCCACGGCGAGGCCTCCGACGAACCAGGCGCTAACTTTGAAGGCGTCCTTCCAACTGGCATCGATGAGAACGGTAGCCATGCCGATCATGCCGATCAGGATAAACAGGCCGGCGCCGGCTGAGGCGCGCCATTGTTTCCAGCGCTGGCCGGCGGGAGGCGGTTCGCCTTCCATATCGCGGCGGAGGATGACGATGGGCCGGATTTGGCGGATGCCGAGGAGGGTGGGCACCGTGAAGAGGAGCGTTGAAAGAAGAGCGAGTCCGAGGCCTTCGAGGATGGAGAACCAATCGAAGTCCATGACGGGGGTGACGGGGAAGAACTTGGAGATGAGGATGGGGAAGAGGAACTGGACGAAGATGCCGATGACGAGGCCGATGGCCCCGCCGGCGAGAGCGAGGACCAGGGTTTGCGAGAGGTAGATGCGGAGAATGTGGGAGGAACGGCCGCCGAGGGCTTTGATGACGGCGATGGAATCGAGCTTGGTTTGCAAGTGGGATTGCATGGCCATGGCGACGCCCAGCGCACCGACGACGAGGGCGATGAGGGAGACGAGGCTGAGGAAGGTGGTGGCGTTGTTGAGACCGCGAGTGATGAGGGGGTGGGTTTCTCGGTAGTCGGCGATGACGGCGTCGGGAAAGGCGATTTTGAGATCGTCGCGGACGCGTTGGATCATGGCATCGGCCTTGACGGGGGGGATCCGAAAGAGATGGCGCTGGCTGGCGCGGCTGCCGAGTTGGGTGAGGCCGGTCTTTTCAAGGTTCTCGCGGGACATCATGACCCGGGGGCCGACGTTGATAGAGCCGCTCATGCGGTCCGGTTCCTGAGCGAGGACGGAACGGATATGAAAGTCCTGAGAGCCGACGCGGACGACGGCACCGAGCTGGAGGCCGGTGCGGGTGAGGAGATCGTCGGAGACGCCGACGCCGTCGCCGGCAAGAGTGTCGGTCAGCGACATGCCAGAGACGGTGGTGACGGAGCCGTAGAAAGGATATTGAAGCGGATTGACGGCCTTGACGGCGATCAACTGGGGCACGGCCACGTTGGCACCGGACAGCATCGAGACGGTTTCGGTGATCCAGGTGCGTTCGAGGCCCTGGCTTTCCCACTTCTGGAACGCCGCGAGTTGGGCGTCGGTGGGGAGTTCGAAGACCCGGACAGAGAGATCGGCCGCCATGAGGGTGCGGGCATCCTTGAGGAGCATGGACCGGAAAGAGCGGGAGAAGCCGCGAACGCCGGTCAGGGAGCCGGTGCCGATGGCGACGGCGAGGATGACGAAAAGGAAGCGGGAGGCGGAGGAGCGGGACTCGCGCCAGGCGATTTTGAGGGCCGTGGAGTAGGACAGGCCGCTAGTCATTCGTGCTGCCTAATTCGTCGGTGACGATGACGCCGTCACGCATAATGAGGCGGCGGTCGGCGCGGGCGGCGAGTTGGTTGTCGTGAGTGACAAGGACAAGGGTGGTCTTCTCCTGGCGGTTCATGGTGAGGAGGAGTTCGAGGACGTGTTGGCCGTTGGTGGAATCGAGATTGCCGGTGGGCTCGTCGGCCATGAGGATGGGGGGTGCGAGCATGAAGGCGCGGGCGAGGGCGACGCGTTGTTGTTCGCCGCCGGAGAGTTGGACAGGGTAGTGATCGCGGCGTTCGGAGAGGCCGACGCTGTCGAGGAGCTCTTTGGCACGGAGGGCAGGGTTGCCGTTAGCTCCGGAAAGTTCGGCGGGGAGGAGGACGTTTTCTTCGGCGGTGAGTGTGGGAATGAGTTGATAGCTTTGGAAGACGAAGCCGAGCTTACGGCCGCGGAGGAGAGCGAGAGCGTCCTCGGAGAGGCCGACGATTTCTTCTCCATCGAGAAGAATGCTGCCGGTGGTAGGGTTATCGAGCCCGGCAAGTAGGCCGAGCAGGGTACTCTTGCCGCTGCCGGAGGGGCCCATAATGGCGATGAACTGGCCACGGGGAACGTCGAAATCCAGTCCACGTAGAATATCCACCCGGTGAGACGGGGTGGTTATGGACTTAGTGAGGCCGCGCACACGTATGGCGGGCGAATCGGGGAGAGCTTCTGTGGTCGCCAAGCCTTATTATGGCATTAGATGCGCTTTTTCCTTGTATCGCTTGCGGTGATGCTGGCCGGTTGTAACAAGCCGCCGGACCCAGTCGTGATTCCGGCTCCAGTGGAAGCTCCGGTGCCGAAAAACGAGACGAAGCGAGATGATCGGCCGGTCATTGTGGCGTTTGGAGACAGCCTGAGCGCGGGCTATGGGTTGGAGGCCGGGGAGGCGTATCCAGACTACTTGCAGAAGGCGTTGGATGCCAAGGGGTACCGCTACCGCGTGGTGAACCAAGGCATCAGTGGAGACACGACGAGCGGCGGGGTGGAGCGAATCCCTCAGGCGTTGGCAGAGAAGCCGGCAGTTGTGATTCTGGAGTTAGGCGGGAATGACGGGTTGCGGGGGTTGCCAGTGGCGATTAGCAAGGCGAATTTGGATCGGATGATTCAGGAGTTTAAGGCGGCCGGGGCCAAGGTAGTGCTGGCGGGGATCACGCTGCCGCGGAACTACGGACCGGACTATATTCGGGAGTTTGAGCAGATGTATCCGGCGCTGGCGACCAAGCACAAGATTCCGCGCATTCCGTTCTTTCTGAAAGGGGTGGCGACGGTGCCGGCGCTGATGCAGCAGGACCAGATCCATCCTACGGCCGAGGGCTGTAAGATGGTGGCTAACCGGGTGGTGTTGCCTGTGCTAGAACCGTTAATGAGGAAGAATTAGGACGATGCTGCTGACAACGACTTCGACGCTGGAAGGACGACAGATTCAATATCTCGGGATTGTGACGGGTGAGGCGATTCTGGGGGCGAACATTTTTCGAGACTTCTTTGCCAAAATAACGGACGTGGTGGGAGGGCGATCCGGGGCTTATGAGGGGGAACTGCGGAAGGCTAAGGACATTGCTATGGGCGAAATGAGCGACCAAGCGAAGCAGATGGGAGCGAATGCCGTGATCGGGATTGATCTCGATTACGAGACGATTCAAATGGGTTCGGGTGGGGGAATGTTGATGGTTTCGGTGTCGGGTACGGCGGTGATCGCCAGTTAAGAGAAACGCTGAGATTTCGTGGGACATCTAAACTACAGGAATGGTACTCAAGGTTGTTGTTTGCCTGGTCGTTTGGTGCGTCGGCGTGATGGCGCAATCGATGCGGGATTTTTCCGTGCCGGCACCGATGCCCGAACGAGGGATGTTGATCCTGGGATTTACGGGTGCATTCGACCACTGGGACGATCCAGAGCGGGGAGTGCGAAGAATGGCGCTGGAGATTCGGCGGATGAAGCTGCCCAACGTCCACGTGGAGACTTTGGCGCATTATCGGCACCGCGAAGCAAAGCGGCTGGTGGTGCGGGCGCTGGATGCCAACAAGAATCAAAAGATTGATCCCGAGGAGCGGGAGCGGGTGAAAATCGTGCTTTACGGGCAGAGTATGGGTGGGGGTGAGGTGGTGCGGCTGGCGCGGGAGCTGCGGAAGATGGGGGTGCCGGTCGATCTGACGGTACAGGTAGATAGTGTTTCGATGCGGGACGGGTGGATACCACCGAATGTGAAGCGCGCAGCCAACTTTTACCAGCGAGAGATTTTGACGATTCGGGGCCAGGACTACATTCAGGCAATAGACTCGCGACAGACGAAAATTCTGGGGAATTTTCGGTTTCGCTACCCGGTCTGGGTTCCTTATCCGCTGCCGGAGCTGAGCATGCGCACCATTTTTGGTGGTGGTCATGCCAGAATGGAGGCCGATCCGCTTTTGTGGGCGGCGATCAAGGGATTGATTCTGGCTCCGCCGGAGCTGGCTAACGCTATTTTGGAGTCTGTTCGATGAAGCGCATTTTGTCCTTTATTTTGTTGGTGCCGGCGTTGGGGATGGCGCAGGTGCCAGCCAGTCGCTACGATACGGTAAAGTCGGCCTCGACGACGGCTACCAAGCCGGGTGGCGCGATCGAGTTTATCGTTTCTGGAGCGAAACAGTGGACAGATACGGGACTCGACATCGAAGCGGGAGAGACGCTCCGCTTTTCGGCGACCGGTTCCCTAAGTTGGAACGGAAAGGCGGTACCTCCAGACGGGACGGCACGGACCTGGATGGACATGATCAAGGCATTTCCGGTGGCGGACGGGAAGCGGGGGGCCCTCGTGGGCCGCGTGGGGTCGAACGACACCAACCGGGCGTTTTTGATTGGACCGCAGGCGGAACGTAAGGTCTTCGTGAAGGGTCGGTTGTTCCTGGGGATTAACCACGCGGCGGCGGATGGGGCGGACGGATCGTTTGTCGTGAAGTTGGAGCGCGTGGCAGCGGATCCGACGAAGCAGCGGCCTTCCCTGCCCTTGGTGAAGCTGACCGGCGAGCAGTTGAATTCGATACCGATTCGGGTGGGCGATAAGGATGGAACGGTGGGCGACCGGGTGAATTTCGTCCTGATTGGGAGCGAAGTGCAGGTGGTGGGGGCGCTGAAGGCGGCGGATTGGGTGACGGTGGATCGGTCGATCAAGGACACGATTCTGCGGGGAGCATTGGCGAGTTTCTCGAAGCAGGCTTACCTTACGATTCCAATGAGTGAGCTGTATTTGTTTGAGCGGCCGCAGGATTACGGATGGGCGCATGCGGATCCGTTGAAGGTGGTGGCGTCGCGGCATCACTTCCGGATTTGGAAGGCGCCGTTCACAGTGGGCGGCCGTACGGTTTGGGCCGGCGCAGGTACGCACGATGTTGGGTTCGACAAAGACCAGCGGAACGGAGGCATCACGCACAGAATTGATGAGGAGACGGATAAGGAGCGGGAGTTCATCGGCCAGAGTCTGGCCGATACCGGGCAGGTGGCCGAGCGGGAATATATGACCGTGAAGACGCCGCTTCTCAAGGCGAAGACCGCGCATGGCCAAGAGTTCTTTTCCGATGGCAGGACGCTGGTGATCTACATGCAGAACGACGATCAGGATGCGACAGAGATCTTCAGCGACACGTTCTGTAGTGTTCTGGTGCAGAACAATCCCGATACAGGGAACTGGGGTGGATGTAAAGATTGGATCGATAAGCCCGGGAAGACGGACGCGAAACTGGCGGCGCTGACGAAGGAATACCGGGTGCTGGTGGTACCTGGCTTCATGAGTTCGTGCTTTGCAGAAAGCCCGGCGTTTGACGAGGGAATTCAGTCGTTGCGGAAGCAGTATGGAGTGACAGCGGAAGTTCTGCAGGTGGGCAACGATGCGGCCGAGGTGAACGCCAAGGCGATCGCCCAGTACATCGAAGACAGTTGGAAGACGGATCAGCGGAAATGGATTCTCGTGGGGTACAGCAAGGGTACACCGGATATTCAAGAGGCTCTGGCGCGGGAGAAGTTGAGTGATAAGGTGGCGGCCTTTGTGAGCGTGGCCGGGGCCAGCGGCGGATCGCCGATCGCGGACGCGATGCCGGGCCAAGCGGACCGGTGGATTCAACAGTTCAAGTTTAAGACCTGCAAAGGGGATATGTCGACCGGGTTTAAAAGCCTGGCTCGGGCGGTCCGCCAGGCGTTTTTGGCGTCATTCCCCAATCCCGTCGTCCCGACCTACTCGGTCGTCGCCACGAGCGCAAAGGAGAATACTTCGAAGGCTCTGTTGCAGACGTGGGGACTGATGAATTCGTTCGATCCCTTCCAAGACGGTCAACTGACGCGCCAGGATGCGATCATTCCCGGGAGCAAGTATCTCGGTGTAGCGAAAGGGGACCATTTCGCGGTAGCTTTGCCGTTCGATAAATCGCCGGATTCCACGATCCGGAACAATATGGACAAAACTCGGTACCCTCGGGCGGCCTTGCTCGAAACTGTAGTTCGGATTGTCCAGGCGGACTTGGCCAAGACCGAAGTTGTGCAGAAATGAGAACCCGATCGTGATGGTAAAAGCGATCAGCAAATAAAAAGAGAGTGGTTTCGGGGACTGCATGCCTGAGGAGGCTGCACTCTCGATTCCACTCTCTAAGTTGCTGATAATGCGAAACCGGGCGGCTGGGCTGAAGCCGCGAAGATGTGCGGTTCCGACGCTTGGTGTTCGAAACCGCACACTTTGCTACTTTTTATTGCTTGCTGCGGCAGCCTTTTCGGGCTCACCGGTGACGGGTACCTGGGCCAAGCCCAGCTTGTCGCGCAGTTCGATATCGATCCGGCGGAAAAAGTCCGGGTTGTCCTTGATGAACTGGCGGGCGTTGTCGCGACCTTGGCCGATACGGTCGCCTTTATAGCTGTACCATGAGCCAGACTTCTCGACGACAGTGTTCGTCACGGCAAGGTCAATGAGATCGCCTTCGCGCGAGATACCTTGACCGTAGATAATGTCGAACTCCGCCTCGCGGAAGGGCGGGGCGCATTTGTTTTTGACAACCTTAACCTTGGTCCGGTTGCCGATGACTTCTTCGCCTTCCTTGAGGGCACCGATGCGGCGGATATCGAGGCGGACGCTCGAATAGAATTTCAGAGCGCGACCACCGGTGGTGGTTTCGGGGCTGCCGAACATGACGCCGATCTTTTCGCGGATCTGATTGATGAAGATGAGGCAGGTGTTGGACTTGGAGACGACGCCGGTAAGTTTCCGCATCGCTTGGCTCATGAGCCGGGCGTGGACCCCGACGAATGAGTCACCCATCTCGCCATCGAGTTCAGCCTTGGGGACGAGCGCGGCGACCGAGTCGACTACGAGCACGTCAATGGAGCCGGACTGGATCAAAGTGTTGGTAATCTCGAGAGCCTGTTCGGCAAAGTCGGGCTGCGAAACCAGCAGGTTGTCGATATCGACGCCGAGTTTGCGGGCGTAGCCGGGATCAAGCGCGTGTTCGACGTCTACGAAGGCAGCGACGCCGCCGGCCTTCTGTGCTTCGGCAATCACCTGGAGCGCGATGGTCGTCTTACCCGACGATTCCGGGCCAAACACTTCGATGATGCGACCCCGGGGGAAGCCGCCGACGCCGAGGGCGTGATCGAGGGAGATGGAGCCCGAGGGGATAACCTGGACCGGCGCTATCGAATCCTTGGAGCCGAGCCGCAGCACCGACCCCTTGCCAAACTGTTTCTCGATCGCTGCGAGGGTGGCTTGCAGCGCCCGTACTTTTTCTTTGTCGTCCAACATGAGGTTTTCCTGTCGCGAGCTCGAATGCGAGCCCTTCACCATAGTGTCCCTATCGAGGGAATTTTCGCTAGTCACAACGGTCTTTTTTCCAAACATATTAGTTTCGCCCTTTCTTCGCCTTCCTCAGAATACCTGATTCCGGAAAGGTGTCAAGTACTTTTTAACGGGAAGGTTCACGAAGCCAACTGTTGCCGAGGGGGACGGCGGTGGACCAGAGATCGAGCGAGGCGGATTCGCCGTCGGCGGCGGTGGCGGTGACGGTAATTTTGCCGGCGTTGCCGTTCGAACGAACCATGTTCACGGCGCCAAAGGCGGCGGGGCCGACGAGGCGGCCCTGGCCGCGGACGGACCAATGAAGGGGGACGTCCCGGTTCGCGGAGACGACGGCGAAGCCGGTGCGGTCGGCGGGTAAGGGGCCCGGCGGGGCGGAGAGGCGGAGGGTGCCGGTTTTGGAGGCGACGGGTGCTACGGGGCTGGCGTCCTTGACGAGGCGAATAGGGGTAGAGAGTCCGGCGGGGGCGATAATGGCGAGGAGATTTTCCTGATTTAACTTGAGGGGGAGCTCGAAGGGCGGGGCGAGAGGCTGGCCGTTGAGAAAGACTTCAGTGGGCGGGGGACCGTCGAACTCAAGAGCGAAGCGGGTTCCCGCGGTGACGGTGAAGCGTTTGCGGTAACAGCCAGGGGCGGCGTCCGGAATCGAAGTGGGGCTCCAACGCTTGTCGGAGCGGACGGGGTCGGCGCAGTTGGTGGCGTCGGAGTGGAAGACCCACTGGGCGTGAAGGACCTTCTCGTCGCGGGCGAGGACGGGCAGAGCGAAGAGAAGAAGGGCTAGCGCTTGAGGGGGTCTTCGATCCATGGGGGGGTGCCGGAAAGGAGACGCGCAAGCTCGGGTTCGAGACGCTCCATGGCTTCTTTCATCTGCCAGGCGATGGCGCGGTAGCTGAAGTGGCCCTTGACGCCGCTACGGATTCGGCAGATGTACTCGGCTTCGGCGAAATCCATCTTAAAGAGGAAGCGGCTGCGGGCGCCGAAGGGGAGGAGGTATTCGTTCGCCGGACTGGGGAGCAACTGCATGGTGGCCAGGGCGTGGTCCATGGCGGCGGCGTACTCGACGGTAAGGCCGGCTTCGGTGATGACTTGCGGGGTCTCGTAGCCGAGATTGCCGCTGTAATCCTGACGGAATTGTTGACAGCGACGGTGGCGATGGAAGTCGCGATAAGCGCCTACGTCCATTACGATGTCGTAGCAGTAGAGGCCGCCGCGAAAGCCGCGGAGCAGGTCGTCGTGCTTCGAGCGGGATCGAATGGCGGTGTC
>JBKJLJ010000709.1:0-9708 GCA_046597015.1 Bryobacteraceae bacterium | reverse complement strand
GGGGATACCACACGTCCTCATGGGAGCAGTGGTTATCGCCTTCGGTCAGCGTGCGCGTCTGGATGGCAGCCAGCTCGCCGGCTTGCAGCTTAGCGGTCGCCTTGTGAACATCGTTGTTCTCGACGTCGATCGAAACGGCGCGATAGTCAATGCGAACTACGTCCATCAACATGTCCTTGCTCATTGCTTGGGCAAACTTCTTCAGCGCCAAGCGCTGGGTGGGAGTCGCTTTTTCGTCGATGATGAGGGCGCTCTTGACAGGGAAAGTGGTCGCGGCAAAGGTGTTGCCAATGGTGCCGCTGGCTTTTACCACGCCGACGACCGAAAGACCATCGAGCTTCACGCCATCATAAGAACCGGAGTTGATCTTCCAGCCCATTACGGCCAGATCGCCCTTGAGTTCGGTTTCCGAGTTAGCAAAACACGGGCCGACATAAACATCCGCAGTGCGGGCTTCCATATAGAAGCCCTTGATTTCAGTTCCGGCAAACGCAAACGTGGCGGCCATCAAACTTGCGAGGATCGTTTTCATTCCTACTCCTTAAAGCAGCTTGAAGCACTTACGGGCTTCGTTACATTCATACTCATCGACACCCACGCCGTCGGGGCCGAGCGGCAACTGGGTCTTCTGACACCAGTATAGCCGGTCGTTGGAGGCCTGGACGGAAGGGTCCCAAATCGCATCGATATACATGCCTTTCCAGCACAGATTCGTACAGCGGTCATCATCCGGCCGGCTTAACCCGGCGCGAATCATACTGCTTTGACGCCTGCCGCCGTCAAAAGGGCTCGCTTAACTGCTATTTTGGCTAGTTGCATTTTGTAGGCGTTCTGGCTGAGGGGTTTGGCGCCCATGACTGCCGCGGCGCCGGCTTTTTCGGCCGAATCCGGGGTGATGGTCTGTCCGATCAGCATTTTTTCGGCTTCGGTGGCTCGATCCGGCGTCGGGCCGACGTGGCCCATCGTGATCGAGGCGGCCGTCACTTTCGTGCCGGACATGCGAAGCGAGACCGAGGCGGTGGCCAGGGGCCAGTCGACGGCTTGGCGATGGCGAACCTCATAGGTAGCATTTTTGGTAGGCGGGGCCGGCACCAGAATGTCAGTGACGATCTCGTTGGCGGCTAAGGCGATTTCGCGTTCGCCTTCGGCGGCAGGTGCTTTGAAGAACTGCGCGATGGGCACATCCTTCGATTTGCCGTCCGGGCTGGCAATTTTCAAGGTGGCACCGAGCGCCATCAAGGCCGGTCCGAGGCTGGAAGCGCTCACGAAGTGGGCGGAGCCAGTGCCGAAGATGGCGTGATACTTGTTCTCCCCATTCTCGATGAGGCCTTTGGCGAGGAGGCCGTTACCGGTGCGGAAGTACCAGCAGCGGGGCCGCTGGCAGAGGTCGCCGCCGACGGTGCCCATGTTGCGGATCTGGGGACTGGTGATTCCTAACGACGCCTGGACGAGAGCCGGGAAGGCCCCCCGAATCAGCGGGTTGGAGGCTAACTCATCGAGGGTGACCGTTGGCCCTATGCGGAAGTTGTTTCCGACTTTGGAGATCCCGCCGAGGGCTCTAATGCCCTTGATGTTGACTAGTCGCTTGGGTTGGTGGACGTCGTCCTTGATCAGGCTGAGCAGGTCGGTGCCGCCAGCGAGAATCTCCGCCCCGGCCGTGAGGAGGCTCAGGGCCTCCTTCACGGTGGTTGGATTTGCGTATTCAAAGTTAACCATTACGCGTTCCTCCGGTTGGCCAGCGCAGCCAGCACTCGTTCAGGGGTCAGGGGCACCATCGGCACGCGGACACCCAGGGCATTGGCCGCCGCGTTGGCGATTGCAGCCACGCCGCCAATTGCACAAGGCTCACCGAGACCGATGATCCCACGGGCGTCGTGGTCCTTAGTGATATCCATGTGCACGGTCAGTTTGCCGACGTCGGGCAAGCCCGCCAGTTTGTAGAACTCCATGTCGGCGTTCAAGACCCGGCCGGTGGTTTGGTCCATGATGCGCTCTTCCATCAACGCTGAGCAGACGCTCATGATAAGGGCACCGGCCACTTGGCTTTCCGCCGTCCGCGGGTTGACGACGAGACCGCAATCCTGCACGGCCACGACTTCAACAATCCGCACAACGCCGGTTTCCATGTCGACCTCGACTTCGGCCATTTGAATGCCACTGGCACCCTGCGTGTTCAGGCCCTCGCGAGCGGCTGAACGGGGTTCGTTTTCACCCATTTCGCTGATGGCGGTTGGTCCCATCTTCTGGCAAGCCTGCTTCCAGCTCATCGCCTTATTCGGGTTGCCTTTGGCGACGATACGGCTGTCGCTGGCTTCGAGTTGATCGGGGGGGACGCCCATGCCCGGAGCTACCTTTTCGAGTAACTTTTCGAGGGCATTGACGGCCGCTTTCCGGGTAGAAGAGCTGACGCCACCGATCGTGGTGGAGCCGCCGGACGGACCGGAAGGCGGATAGCTGTTGTTCCCTAACTTCACTTTGACGGCCGACATGGGCAGGCCGAGGGTTTCCGCGGCGACCTGCGTGATGCAGGTGCGGGTGGCGGTCCCGATGTCCTGAGAGCCGATTTCGACTTCGACGGTGCCGTCCGGGTGAATCGTCAAACGGCATTTGGAGGCGTGTCCAGCACCGCCCCAGGTGGCGATTCCGATGCCCAAGCCGCGGCGGATGTTGCCGGTTTTGGCGGAACCTAACTGGAACTTCTTTTTCCAATCGATCAGTTCCGCACCTTTGACCAACTGCTTCCGATAGGTATCGGCGCGCAGAGTGAGATCGAGGTTCTTGAGGAAGACCTCATACGGATCCATGCCGATTTCAGCGGCAAAGTCCGAGATGGCCGAACAGGTGAGGAAGCTAGCCTGCGGATGGTTCGGCGCGCGCCACGCCCGAGCGGGGCCGGCGTTGAGCGACACTTGCGTGTGGTTCATGCGACGGTTCGGGATGTTGGTGAAGACGTAGGGCAGGGGAGCCATACCGCCGCCGCCAATGCCACCCGAAGCCCAGGATTCGCTCTGCCAACCGGTCATGGTGCCGTCTTTCTTGCCGGCGACTTTGATTTTGGCAAAGTGCGAGGGTCGAACTCCCGCAATCGTGAGTTCGGTCGCGCGATCGAGGAAGAGTTTGACCGGGCGTCCGCCCGACTCCTTCGACAAACGGGCCGCTTCAGCGCCCCAGCGGTCGGCCGGGAATTTCGAACCGAAGCCACCGCCCATGTACTGGCAGTCGACTTTGACTTGCGTGGCGGGCAGTTCGAGCAGTTTCGCGAGGTCGCCTCCCACCGTCGAAACGGCTTGGGTGGAGGGCCAGAAGTCGATTTTGTCGGTACCCCAAGCGACGACGGAGCCGTGTGGCTCCAGGCAGCAATGGGTGATGACCGGGATGCCGTAGTCGCCCGAGATTTTCGCTTCCGAATCCTGGAACGCTTTGTCGGGATCGCCGGTGATCTGCTCGCCGGCAGCTTTGGCGCGCGGGCCGACTTTGGCCAAATTTTCTTCTTTGACGAGGTGGGGGAGGACTTCGTATTCGACCACGATGGCCTTGGCGGCGTCGCGGGCGATCTCTTCCGTCACCGCGCTGATGGCGGCGACTTCGGTTCCGGCCCATTGAATCTCAGTGCCGGGGCCGGAGATGACGCGAACTGCGGTCACACCTTTCATGGCTTTGGCCGGCGCCACGTCAATACTCTTGACCTTAGCGTGCGCGTGGGGAGAAGTTAACAACACGGCAAACAAAAGGCCGGGCTGATTCATATCGGAGGGATATTTCGCCCGACCGGAAGATTTCATCGGACCGTCAAGCCGGGCAATGCGCTTGCCCATCAGCTTGCGCTGTTCCATCGGGGGCCATTTGTACTCAGCCATTCTTGATCTCCTTCGCTGCTTCGAGCACGGCGGCCTTCATACCCATGTAGGTGCCGCATCGGCACAGGTTGCCGGACAAACCCTTGTCTATCTGTTCGACGGTGGGGGCGGGGTTGCGATCGAGGAAACCCTTGGTAGCCATGATGAACCCGGGGGTGCAGTAGCCACACTGCTGCGCGTCGTGGTTCACGAAAGCCTTAGAAATTGGATGCAGTTGGCCTTCGGGGGCCAGCCCTTCGATGGTTTGGATCGGTTTGCCGACGGCGTCGACGGCGAGTACGGAGCAGCCGTAGACGACCTTGCCGCTGACGATCATCGTGCAGGCGCCACAGGTGCCGCGGTCGCAAACCCGCTTGGCTCCGGTCATGTCTAATCGGTTACGCAACGCATCGAGCAGGGTAACCCGCGGCTCAACTTTTACGTTTCGTTTTTTCCCGTTAATGTCGAGGGTGATCTCCACCTCTCCCGACATGACGGCAACAGCGCCTTGCGCCTCGGCGTCTTCCGCCAGGAGGCCAGTGGTCAACACCCCGCCCGATACACCCGCGCTCTGCAATAGCGAGCGGCGGGAGAATGCGGATTTGGGGAGCTGATCCTTCGGTATTTCGTTCGAAGAGCTCAACGGACACCTTCCTTTTAAGGGAGTCGAATGGTCGATTTTGACTATAACAGACTATCAGGAACTATAAAAAGACGTATAGAATTTTCTGAGGTAACAGCGTGGAATCCGAACGGGCAGATTCAGACGGCGACGTCGGCAGGTTGCGTCGCGAAGGGTACCGCCTTGGTGCCTGACAAGCTAGCGACTAGGGCCAAGCCGTCTTCCCGGGTGGTGCAGCGTTCGAGCAGTGCGATCTGCACGAGGCGCCACCGCTGATCAAAATGGACCCGATCCAGCCCTCCTTCGAGGTCTGGGAACGTGCTCCGGAGCGCGGGACTGTCCAGGCAAAGATCGCGACTCAGCTGAAGCATCCAGGGATATCGGTCTGGATGGGTCTCCCAGAATCCCCGTTTCGCGGTATTGAAACGGACGTCAGCCGGCAGGTCTGGCTGGATCATCCGATAAGGGTACTTCAAATACCCGTCATGAATGAGCAACGCCGGGTGCAGTTGGGCGGCCACCCGGTTGAGCTCAACATCGAGAAAAGGAACCCGGCATTCCAATCCGAACCACATGCCTAGGCGGTCTTCCAGCCGAAGTAAAGTTTGGAGTTCTGCCCGCCGAATTGCTTTATCGCGGAAATGCGCCAATTCTCCCGTCGATTGGAGGTACCACTGCGTTTCCGGCATTGCTTCGATCTCGGCGGCCGACACACCCAGAAAATCCTGGCCGCCTAAAAAGGCTGCCACCCACTGTGGGATGTTGTGGAAGATGGATTCAAAAAGCTCTTGCGTCGCGGGCGAGCAGGCTGCCCTTTCGTTGATTCGGCTGCGGAACTGCGCGGGATCGATGCCCAACGCCTCGATCGCCTTAAGGAGGAGTGGGATGAACCAAATGTAGCCCGACATCATCTCATCCCCACCTTGGCCGTCGATGACTACGGATGCGCCGCTTGCGGCGATGTGACGAAGGGTCAGGTATTGGTTGATCGGCCCGATGACGTGTACCGGCGACTCGTAGGCGATGACCATGTCGACGATATCGGCCAGCGGCACGGGACCGCCGAAGTCGAGCACCTCATGCTCCACGCCCGCCTCGCGACAGAGCGCCTGGGCGATCGCGAACTCGGAGAGTTCTTCGGAGGAATTCGTCGTGTAGGCCTTGAAGTGAGAATCGGATTTTCTTAGCTGTTTTTGGATCGCCCACACGAGATTGGTCGAATCGAGGCCACCGCTCAGGCAACTTGCGACGCGACGTCGACTGCGGAGGTGGAGCGCGACCGACTCCTCGAAGGCCACCTTCAGAGCGGCGATCCCTTCTTCGCCGTGCAGGTTCGAAGTCAGGTCGGGCCACTTCATGTAGTGCTCCACGCGCTGCTCTTCGTTCACCCGCATCAAAGCCCCGGGAGGAAGTTCGTGCACCCCCTCGAACAGGGTATCGTCCGCACCAAACTTATTGATGCCAATCGATGCCGTACAGATGACGGCGCTTGGGCGGAGGCGGCGCGGAAGAAGTCCTGAGGTATGAAAGCCGCGGATTTCACTGGCGAAGTAGATGCCGTCGTCCTTGCGCGTCCAGTAGAGCGGCTTGATGCCGAACGGGTCGCGAACGAGCCAGAGAACGCCATGCTGATCGAGCAGGGCGAAGGCGAACATGCCCCGCAGTTTGGACAAACAGTCCGGACCTATCCGTCGCCAGAGGGCCAATAGCACCTCGGTGTCCCCGTCCGTAGAGAACGATTCACCCTGCGCCATCAACTCCTGGCGCAACTCGATGTAGTTGTAGATTTCGCCGTTAAAAACCAGCTGCAACGATCCGCGAAGCATGGGCTGCCGCGACCCGGGAGCGGGGTCCATGATGGCTAGCCAGTTGTGGCCGAGCACACACGAGCGGGGAGTATGGTCGGGCCGTTGGAGCGCCGCTACCGTTGGGCCGTACGTTGTCCAGGACCCAGCGGCGAGACCCGCACCATCCGGACCACGGTGCTCCTGCGCTTGCAGTATGGCCAGGACGTTAGACGCCGCGTGAGGTGAGGGAGCCCCGAAAAAACCTGCAATTCCGCACATATTTCCGTAAGTCTACAATCGAAACCACACCCTCCGCTTGAATTTTTATCTTTTAATCCGCATGTTGGTCGAGAAGTGCCTGCCTTAGGCCTGAGCGCTCCTGAGGATTTGATAGCATGCCATGCAGAATGACCCGACGTTTACTTCTCGCTTCGACAGCCGCTTCCTATTCGCGGATCCTGGGGGCCAACGATACGATTCGGCTGGGCGCGATTGGCTTGGGGGGCCGGTGTCGCTACCTGCTCCAATCGCTCAACGCGATGCCTGATGCCCGGATCATCGCCACCGCGGATGTTTATGCGCCGGCGCGGAACCTGGCATGGGGCGACCGTCCGATTGTGGTTGCGCACCCGGTGACGCAATACGGCGACTATCGGCGGCTTCTCGAAAACAAAGATGTTGACGCGGTGGTAATTGGCGCGCCGGACCATTGGCATGTTTCGATGACCCGAGCGGCGGTGAGCGCGGGGAAGGACGTTTACTGCGAAAAGCCAATCACGCATGCCCGGGATGACGGGGCGTCGTTCGTAGCATTCGTCGAGGCGAGCAAGCAGATCGTGCAGGTGGGTTATCAGCAGCGCAGTTCCGACGTCTTCCTGGCGGGGAAACGGGCGCTCGACGGCGGTCTGCTCGGTAAAGTGACGATGGCGCAGGCCTATTGGTATCAAAACTACCTGGCTCGACGGGGGGTCTACAAGCCGATGGATACGGCCCAATTGGATTGGAAAGCCTGGTTGGGGGAGGCGCCGGTCCGTGACTTCGAATTGATCCGTTACGCGCGATGGCGCTGGTTTTGGGACTACGGCGGCGGGTCGTTGACCGATCTTTACTCGCACTGGGGCGATACGCTGCATTGGTATTTTGGGCTGCATAAGCCGTCGAAGGTGTTTGCGCAGGGGGATCGGGTGGAATTGACGGAGTTCGAATGCCCGGATACTTGTAACGCTTCGTGGCTTTATCCGGGGTTACAGGTGACGTATTCCAGTACGATTATCGCTTCGCTGGAAGGGGGCGGGTTTGTTCTGCGGGGGAGCAAGGCGATGATGAAGATCACGCGGGACGCGGTGACGGTGTATCCGGAGGGGGTGATTCGACAGGAGAGCTCGACCTACCCGGACCCGATTCTGCACGAGAAAGCGCGACGGGACGGAACGATTGACCACCTCGAAAACTGGTTGAGCTGCATTCGCTCGCGGAAGGAGCCGAACGCTCCGGTGCGGGCGGCGGTGGAGATCGCCAGTGCCGCTCATGCGGCCAACCTGATGCTGCGGTAGGCTACGGCGCGTCGTTGAGGCTCCAGTCCCAGTCGAGGTACTTCCGCTTTCGTCCGGCCGCTTCGGGGCGGTAGCGTTCGACGAAGCCGGGGGGGAAATCGCCGCGGAACCAATCGAAGATGGCGGTGAGGCGGACGGTGCCGGGCTGATCGAGTTGGAAACTGCGGGATTGGTTGAAATAGAGGCGAGTTCTGGCTTCGAGCAGGGATTCCAGGTTTTCCGCGGTGAAGGCTTGGCGGGCCAGCCAGGGGCATCCGAGTGAGGCGCAGACGATGGCGAAATGAATGCGGGGCTCGCCGAATTTACGAACTGAGTTGTTTTCAATATCGGCAAGGGAGCGCATCTGGCCGCCCGCGCGAAACTTCCGGCGGTAGAAATAGCTGGCGCGGCCGAGGAGGCCTCCGAGACGACCCTTCGAGTCGGGATAGTCGGCGGCCATGGAGTGCAGGACGAGCGCGTTGTACGTGTTGAGCCAGAAGGCGAGCTTGGCTTGGGCGGAGGGTAGATTGTCGGGGTTGGTGGCGCCGATGGCTTCGACGTAGGCCGTTAGCGGTGCCAGGTCGGCTTTGAGGGCACCATAGCGGACCTTGCCGTCTTCGAGGACGTACTTTTGCAGGACAGCCTCAAACTGGGCCGGATCGGCTAGAACAACCGCAAGCGCGGCGACAATCGGGAACATATTTGTCGGATGACCACCTTCGCTTCCCGCATCTGTGGGAACTTCTTTTCGGCTGCCCGAAACGCGGGCGGATGGATGGCCCGCTTAGCTCCCCGGGTTTCAACCGGGTGCACCAAATGGAGGATCTCATGGTACATAACGTACTCGGCGACGAAACGGGGTACATGCGGTTGATCAAGAATTCTCGACAGGACGATGGTATTGTGAGCCGAATCGCAGTGGCCGAGGATGGTGCGGGAGACCTGACGGCTCCAGCCGAGCGTGGGGCGCGGGACCGACCCGGCGAAGAACTGGGTGTTCATCGCGTCGAACAGTTCGCCGAGGTCGTAGACTTGGCCGGCGGGGGGATCGATCATTTTCCGACCCCGGCGGACGCGGATTTCGGTGATCTCTTCGCGAACGTCGAGCCGGTTGAGGTAGAGCCGATAGCGGTCGTTGTAGATGCTTGGAATAGGTTTGCGGAAAAGCTTGGAGATGAGAATGTAGGCGAGGGCCTCGAAAATAGGGGACGGGGCTTCGGCGAGGAGGTCGGTGATTTTCAGTTCGATGACGCCTGCGTGAATCCGGATGAGGCTGTTGGCGTTGGCAAATTTCTTGAAGACGACTCGGACGGGCGGCACCGGGGTCAGGGGTCGGATGGCCCGAAACACCCGGGAGCAGATTTCCTCCAAACTTTCAAACAGGAGCGCGCTCTCGACTTGCATTAATATCAGAAGGTAACATAGCGGATAGTCATTCTTGCCGCGTTCCACGTCGCTACGGGGGTCCATTGGGAAAATCGTTCACGGGTAAAGCCAAAATCACTGCTCTCGGCTGCTTTACTCCCTCACAAGTCTTAACGAATCAAGATCTCGAAAAAATTGTCGAAACGTCCGACCAGTGGATCGTTGACCGCACGGGCATCCGGCAGCGGCACATTGCGCCGCCGGAGATGGCCACGTCGGATATGGCTGTGGAGGCGGCAAAGATCGCATTAGAGGCGCGCGGGATTCCAGCGACGGACCTGCACGCGATCATCGTTTGCACGGTGACGCCGGACATGATGTTCCCTTCGACGGCTTGCCTGGTGCAGGATCGGATTGGAGCCAAGGGCGCTTTTGGTTTCGATTTGGTGGCGGCATGTTCCGGGTTCGTTTACGGACTGACGATGGCGGCCCATTTGGTGGCGAGTGGAGAGCCGAAGAAGGTGCTCGTGATCGGGGCGGATACGATGTCGCGGATTCTAAACTAC
>JBKJLJ010000637.1:0-7288 GCA_046597015.1 Bryobacteraceae bacterium | reverse complement strand
CGATCTGGCCGAAGACCGATTAGTGGCCACCGTCATAGCGATGATCGCAAGACGGGCATTTTGCAGCAGCTTCGGACGTCCAATAAACGTGGGTAGCAGTTTTCGAACCGTCCCGGTTAAACCCTTCGTAGGTCGAGCTCCGTCCATTATTCGACTGGCTCATCAACTTGCCCCAGCTATTCGGATCATCGTTGCCCTCGTCGGCGGCCGAAGGCTTGGTTGCCGAAGATGTGGCCACGGTGGTTGTGCTGTCAAGGTGCTGGTAGATGATGGCCAATTGGTCGAAGTCATGGGCGTTGGGACGCGTACTTTGGGTACTCCCGGCGTTGGCACCAGTATTTGAAAAATAATCCATGCAGCTGTTTTGCGTACTGCCGTCGGTCGATTGGTGGTCGAGGCCGAAGGTGTGGGCAATTTCCTGACACATCACGTGCTGCTTCTCATTGGCGTTATTGTACGTGCTGGTGTTGAAATACGTGTCGTTCATCTTGGCCGAACCCTGAGTAATGTGAGTGCCTCCCGAAATAGAGATAGTCGCCAGACCGAGCCATCCGTTGTTGCCATAAGTGGAGTTGCATACTTGGGTGGTACCAGGAACCATGGAGCAGCGTCTATTGGACTGACCAGCCACTATGGCGGTTAGCAGCGGCGTGGAGGCTGCCCCAAAACTCGTCGGACTGTTCCAATCCAAAGAAGCTTGGCTAAGCTGCGGTTGCCAAGCGCTCGAAACGTTGTTCCCGAGCTTCAGGGTGAATTGCGGTGTCATCCGCGCCCAGTGGTAACCACCCCAAGAGTGAGTGGCCGAGGCGATATTCACCAGCACGCCAAGCGCCAGCAGGGAGGTAGAGAAAATCATCAAGCGGCGTTGATTCAGAAAGATCATGTGTAGACTCCTCAACCGGCAAGCTCCAAATTCAAATAGTTGGTGCGACACCGGCTTCTGGTTGAGTATATACCCGCCGGGCACCGATTCAATCGGATTAAATCCGGGTAGGAACCGCTAAAAACCCTTAGATCCCCCATTGCCTCCCTCGAGGAGCCGTCGTAGAGCGACAGAAGTATTGGAATCCGAGGAAGGCGCCCGAGGCTCGATCCGACGGGCACGATGGTCTGTGAGCCCGCACCGTTCTCGCCAAGTGGACCGGCCAGTTCGAAGCGGTGGGTCCCCGCTCCAGCCCGCCCCGGTCAACCCTACTTCTTCTGCAACTTCTGCCCAACCTTCTCCACTTCCCCCCAAACCCGCAGCAAATTCCCGCTCCACATCTGCCCAATCTGCTTTTCCGTGTAACCGCGCCGAACCAGTTCCAGCGTTACGTTAAACGCCTCCGCCGCGCTATCCCAGCCATCGATCCCCCCACCCCCGTCAAAGTCAGACGAAATCCCGACGTGGTCAATCCCGATCAGTTTCACGGCGTAGTCGATATGGTTCACCATATCTTGCACATTCGCCCGCGCTCCCGGCGGATACTTAGCGTCAATCTCGGCCATCCGCTTTTCGTACTGAGCGCGGGTGTCGGCCGGCAGCATATTCAGAAACCCCGCCGAACGGCGAGGCGCCGCACCGGCCGTCGTCACCGCCGCCTTGGGCTCTTCCACCGCGCAAGCCCGCTGGTTCGCCGCCGGCCTTCGAAACGTGGGACCACCCGTCCGCCCGCCGCCAAACCCCATGTCGCTGCGCAGTTTGGCTAAAGCCTCCGTCCGCTCTTTCGAATCCACCTTCAGATACGAAGCAAAGCCAACGATCTGCACCACCCCCCCGTTCTTCTTCAGTGCCAATAGCTGTTCATCATCCAGATTCCGGCTGTGGTCCGCCAGCGCCCGCACGCTCGAATGCGAAGCAATCACCGGCGCTTTCGATAGACGAATCGCTTCCAGGTTCGCCCCCTTCGACGGATGCGAAATGTCCACCATCATGCCGAGCCGATTCATCTCCGCAATCACTTCCCGGCCGATCGGCGAAAGCCCATTATTATGCAAATAGCCCGACGCCTCGCCCGTATTCGAGTCCGCGAGTTGACTGTTGCCATTGTGCGCCAGCGACATATAGCGGCCGCCCCGGTCATAAAACTCCTTCACCCGCTTCACGTCGGTCCCGATCGGATAGGCGTTTTCCACCCCAATTACGGCAATCCGTTTCCCCTGCTTGTGCAGCTTCCGCACATCTTCCGGCGTCAACGCCAAACCCATCACATCCGGCGCAATCTTCTCGGTAAAGCGGTGGACAGCCTCGAACTTCTCGATCGCCTCCTTATAGGCAATATCGTAGGCTTCCGGCGTCGGCAGTCCCTGCCCCACATAGACGATGAAGAACGCGACATCCATATCGCCCTCCACCATCTTCGGCAAATTCACTTGCGTCGTCAGCCGCTTCAAGTAGTTGCAATCGGCCGTGAAGTTCGCCGGGTCGATGTCGTTGTGCGTATCGAGTTTCAGCACCCGATCATGAATCGCTTTGGCTTTGGCGATCAACGCCGCGTCAGTAGTCTGCGCCGGACCGGACATCGCGGCCGCCTGCATCAGCAGGCCCGCAAGAAGCAGCTTTCGCTGGAGTTTTTTCATGGCATATTCCTGTTTCCGTGCCGGGCGCTAGACCCGCACGAAACGCAAAACGAGAAGTTGGGAGGGAAACAACTGACCAACGGGGGTCGCGGAAACAGGTGCCGCGGCGACGTTTCGCCCTTCGGATTATAGCAAGGCACAATAAAGAACACCCACAGTGGGCTCATCGGAGAAATCGGACCCGCCTCCCCACTTCCCCACCCGCGATTGCGCCGCCATCCTCGTCGATGCCATAGTGAGCAAGGTCAAACTCCCATGAATCGCCGCCACTTCCTAGCCTCCCTTACTCTCCCCTTAGCCGCCGCCCCCCGCCGGCCTAACGTCCTCATCGTCCTCCTCGACGATTTCGGCATCGGCCATTGCACCCCGTATTCTGAGTCCATGAAAGCCGATATCCTCGACCCGGTTTACCTCGCATTTCTCCGCGACCACAAAGTCGCCTATACCCCCGACGAGCCCCTCGCCCTCTCCCGCCGCGCCATGCCCACCCTCAACGCATTGGCCAAACAAGGCACCGTCTTCACCCAGGCCTTCTCCTCCAGCAACCTCTGCGCCCCCGCCCGCGCCGGCATCTTCACCGCCCAAAACCCCAACCGCTTCGGCATCTACAACAACATCGATTTCGACCGCTCCGGCCTCCCCCTCGGCTCCATGCTCGTCGAACGACTTCAGAAAGCCGGCTATGCCACCGCCATGATCGGCAAATACCATACCGGCACCCGCAACCACGCCCTCCGCACCGGCGTCTTGAACAAACACAATCTTAAGCAAGGCGAGTTAGTCAAGTTACCCGCCGCCCAGCGCGCAACCATTGATCGAGAAATCACCGAAACCGGCTTTGAAGGCTCCGTCGTCGATCAACACCATCCCCTCAATTACGGCTTCGACTATTACTTCGGTTACAACCATCATCAATGCCCGTTCTACGATTCCGAACAAATCTGGGAAAACCGAACCTACACCGGCAAACAGCCCAAATACAACACCGAGCTGTTCACCGAAAAGGCGATCGGCTTTGCGAAGCAGGCCATGGCCGCCCAAAAGCCATTCTGCATCGAACTCGCCCTGCACGCCATGCACGGCCCACTCCGGCCGCAAGCGCCCGACCGCTATTTTCAGCCCTTCGCCAGTAAGTCCTTCGAGTTACAAAACTACTTCGGCCACATCAACGCCGTCGACGCCGCCATCGCCGCCTTCCGCGATGCCGTCGGTCCCGAAGAGTGGAAGAACACCCTCTTCGTCTTCGCCGGCGACAACGGTGCCCCCGTTTCCCTGGCGACCCCGCCCCCGGGCAACGGCCCTCATAAAGGTCACAAAGGCAGCTTCTTTCTCGGCGGCATCCGCGTCCCGTTGATCGTCCATTGGCCCGCCGGCATCACCAAGGGCCAACGCAGCAACGCCCTCGTCTCCTCGCTCGACATCATGCCCACCGCCCTCGAAGCCGCCGGCCTCCCCGCCCCCACCGGCGTCGACGGCCGCAGCCTCCTCCCCCTCGCCACCCGGCAGGCGACCAAAACGCGCGAGCACCTCATGCTCTCCGGTATCCATTCCCGCGCCTGGGGCTATAGCGGCGAAACCACCATCGGCGCCCCCGCCAACGTCCGCCGCGAGGAAAGTCCCGGTGCCTGGGTCGTTACTGACGGAACGTACCTACTCCGCTTCACCGGCTCGATCGTTCCCGGCCTGTACCGCGATGCCGCCGCCGGCGTCCCCGCCCACCACGAACTCTACGACCTCCGCGAAGACCCCGGCGAAACCCGCGATCTCACGAAACAGTTACCCGCCGTCGTGGAGCGGCTCGAAAAACTCTACCAATCCAAAGCCAAAACCTGGCCCGCGCCCCCCACCTGGCGTCGCGACCGCTGGGCCGAACTCCTCCCCACCCGTTCCGCCAACCCAAACTGAAAAACAAAATGTCAGCCCACCATCGAGTCAATCGCCGCATAGTCCTGCAATCCCGCCCCGTCGGCTCGCCCACCCCCGCCGACTTCCGCCTCGAAGAAGCCGCCGTCCCGGTGCCTGCCGCGGGGCAACTCCTCCTCCGCACCCTCTACCTCTCCCTCGACCCCTACATGCGCGGCCGCATGAGCGACGGCCCCTCCTACGCCGCCCCTGTCGCCCTCGGCGAAGTCATGGTCGGCGGCACCGTCTCCCGCGTCGAAGCCTCGCTCCATCCCCACTACCAACCCGGCGACCTCGTTGTCGCCTATTCGGGCTGGCAGCAGTTTGCCCTCTCCGACGGCACCCGCCTCAACAAACTCGATCCCGCCATGCCCCACCCCTCGCTTGCTCTCGGAGTCCTCGGCATGCCCGGCTTCACCGCTTACATGGGCCTCCTGGATATCGGCCAACCGCAACCCGGCGAAACCGTCGTCGTAGCCGCCGCCAGCGGCGCCGTCGGCTCAGTCGTCGGCCAGATCGCCCTGCTCAAAGGCTGCCGCGTCGTCGGCCTCGCCGGCGGCCCTGACAAATGCCGCTACGTCGTCGAAGCTCTAGGCTTCCATGCCTGCATCGATCATCAAAGCGAAGATCTCAATACCCAACTCGCCGCCGCTTGCCCCCAAGGCATCGACGTCTACTTCGAAAACGTGGGCGGTGCCGTCTTCAATGCCGTCCTCCCCCTGCTCAACCCCCGCGCCCGCGTCCCCGTCTGCGGACTCATCGCCCACTACAACGACACCACGCTCCCTCCCGGCCCCGACCGTCTCCCCCTCCTTACCCGCACCCTCCTCACCAAGCGAATTCGCATGCAGGGCTTCATCATCTTCGACGACTACGGTCACCGCTTCCCCGAATTCATAAGTCAAATGAGCGCCTGGGTCAGCGAAGGCAAAATCAAATTCCGCGAAGACGTGGTCGAAGGCCTCGAAAACGCCCCGTCCGCTTTCATCGGCCTACTCGCCGGAAAAAACTTCGGCAAACTGGTAATCCGCGTGACCCCGAACGCGATATCGTAGAAATTCACCCATGCTCCGCTTAGCCCTTCTCACCCTCCTCAGTCTCCCGCTTTTTGCGCAGGACCGCATCGGCACCGTCCAGGTTCGCGTCTCCACGGACCACCCCGACTGGCGCTACGAACCCGGCCAACCCGTCCGCTTCCGGATCCTCGCCATTCAGGACGGCCACCCCCTCACCGGCGCCAAAGTCACCTACCGCATCGGCCCCGAGATGATGCCCCCGAAGATCGAGCAAACCGCCACCCTCGCCGCCGACGGCCTTACCGTCGATGGCGGCACCCTCAACGAACCCGGCTTTCTTCGCTGTATCGTCACCGTCGAACAAAACGGCAAAACCTACCGCGGCCTTGCCACCGCCGCCTTCCGCCCCGAAGCCCTCCAACCCACCCAACAGGACCCCGCCGACTTCGACCAGTTCTGGGCCGCCGGCAAAGCCGCCCTCGCCAGAATTCCCGTTGACGCCAAGCTCACCCCCCTCCTCGAATACGGCAACGCCGCCGCAGACTGCTATCACGTTAACCTCCAAAACATCGGCACCGGCACCGCCGCCTCCCGCCTCTATGGTGTCCTCTGCGAACCGAAAGCCCCCGGCAAATACCCCGCTCTCCTCGCCGTCCCCGGAGCCGGCGTTCGCCCCTATCGCGGCCTCGCCGCCATGGCCGCCCGCGGCGTCATCACCCTCCAAATCGGCATCCACGGCATCCCCGTCACCATGGACCAATCCGTCTACGACTCCCTCGGAGCCGGTGCCTTGGCCAACTACAACACCTTCGGCCTCGACAGCCGCGATCGCTACTATTTCCGCCGCGTCTATCTCGGCTGCGTCCGCGCCAACGACTTTCTAACGAGCCTTCCCAAATGGAACGGCACCCAACTCGCCGTCACCGGCGGCAGTCAAGGCGGTGCCCTCTCCATCGTCACCACCGCCCTCGACCCCCGGGTCAAAGGTCTCGCCGCTTACTACCCCGCCCTCGCCGATGTTACTGGCTACTTAGAGAACCGCGCTGGCGGCTGGCCCCACATGTTCCGGGCGACCGAAGGCCCCCTCGCCCACCGCTCCGCCGACAAGATCGAGACCACCCGCTACTACGACGTCGTCAATTTCGCCCGCCGGGTCAAAGTGCCCGGCCTCTACTCCTGGGGCTTCAACGACGAGACCTGCCCCCCGACCTCGATGTACTCGGCCTATAACGTCATCCCCGCCCCGAAGAAACTGCTCCTCGCCCTCGAAACCGGCCACAACAACATCCCCGAACAAGTCGCCGAAGTCGACGCCTGGCTGCTGGCTTTCCTAAAGGCTGAACCCGCTAAGAATTAGAGCTGAGTGGCCCAATTTCCGCGCCGTCCCCTTCGCCGCTCGACGGCACTTGCCCCTGCCCCATAAATTCTGATACCGTAATCGCGGCGCGTTAGACGGGTATGACAAAACGCAAGGATTGCCCCTCCACCGGCAACTCCATTGGCGAAGCTTGTCTCCCCGTCGCGGTGCTCCGAGGAGAAGTGCAATTTATGAAAACGCTCGCATCGATAGCGGCTTTTGCCCTGTTTTCCATACCCGCCCTCGCGCAGTTCTCGGCGGCTATCCAGGGCACCGTGCTGGACCCCTCGCAAGCCGCGGTCGTAAGTGCCAAGGTAACGCTCCTGAATTCCGCCAACGGCATCAGCGTCGATGCCACTTCAAACTCGGCCGGCATCTTCCGCTTTAGCTCCCTCGCGCCGGGCCGATATGAAATCAAGGTCGTAGCTCCCGGCTTCCGCCCGCCCACCATCGC